>NZ_CAUVXI010000042.1:0-10365 GCF_963555845.1 Protofrankia sp. Cas8
CCCTGTATACTCTTGATAATCGAAGGCTTGTAACCTTTCAGAAATCTGGCATGCTAGAAGTGCCCTACCTGATGGCGACATCTGCAGAAGAGGCAAATGAGGCCTGGAAATTCACGAATAAAACTGGTGGAGATTCTATTCTGATTCGAGGGACTGGAGAGGTGTGGCGTCGATGAGGCCGGAAGATGCCCAGGCTGTAACGTCACGGGCGAACCTTGTCCAATACTTGATCGGCCTCGCCGATCGGGTTCGTGATGGTCGCATGCCGGTAGAGAACTCGTCTTCGTTGGAGTTCATTGAGGCTGCAGGGTACTGGATACAGGCACTAGACGGTTTCTTTTCAAACCGGGGCGAAGATGTGCCGGACGCGCCGTCTTGGGAACTGATTGCTATGATCTTCTCGGCTGCGTTGGTGTATGAATAATGGGCTCTACCGACCTCATCGTGGTCGACCCACGACGCGGCGCTGCCCGCCGATTCCCCGAGCATCGTGGTCATCGACGAGTTGCCCTGGTTGATTGACGCCGACCCTGCCCTGGAAGGGACGTTGCAGACGGCGTGGGACACGCTGCTCGCACGCAAACCGGTGCTCTTCGTGCTCATTGGCTCGGATCTGGCCATGATGGAATGTCTGGACGACTACCGGCGTCCGTATCGCGGTCACCAACATCAGGGTGGTGCGCTAGTGAGTGAACACAAACTGGATACTGTGATGATCGGTATCGATGACGCTATCGATGCGTTCCGTGACCTGAACGAATTCGTTGTCGCACTGGACCGTATAGGATCCCGGATTGAGGGCGGGGGGCGGGACCCTGCGCTGCTCTTCGGATACGTGGTCGAGCATGACATGGGCCGTCGCTTGGCTCACCTAAGGCGAGTGGTCGGCGATGCGCTCGAAGCTGCCATCGGCGAGGACGAAGTGGACAGAATCGGAGAGGAATCCTATAAGTTCACCGAAGATTGATCATGGCCAGGTTCGGGTATCGGCTGCTTTCTCTCCAAGCGAAAGAGGTCGACTATTTAGATCCCCTGCCTTTGGAGATGATGATCGGCGTTTGCTTGTTGTTAGGTACGGTTTTCGGCCGGATAGGCGTACCTGACGACAAACTCGCGCCGATCCTGTCGGCGGGCGGTACCCGCTGATGCGCGCCATCGGCTGTCGGCGAAGGGTCGATAGTCGTCACGTAGTCCGATACGGCGACGCCGCCGCCGTTCGGCTGTCCGCTTCTCGGCGTCGATTTTTCTACTGTCTTGTTTTGGTTAGTGTCGAGATCATGTAATATTTGCTGCGGCCAATGGAGGTCGTTGAAATGCAGAGGATCAATTCTGTTCCCAGTGGGGCATGTCTGCACAGGTCCGCACCGTCTCGGCTGATCGGCTCACCGGTCGTGACCCGATCTACCGGCTGCGCGCCGCACAGATAGGCGAGGTGCGTGCCGTGCCGGCCTAGATGATCGACATCTGAAACGATGTGCGGAACGTACGTGGGGCTTGTCACTGCGTGCAGGGTTGGTCGATGAGGAGCGACGGTAACTCCATCGGGTTGAACTACAGTCGACTGGAGTTCGAGCGGGAGGAGTGTCGGGTGGCTGCGAACGGGTTCGTCGGTCGGGCAGCGGAGCTTGCCCGGTTGGACGCTTTGCTGGCGCGGGTGGGGGACGCCCGGCGTGACCTTCCCGGGGTGGCGGTGCTGCTGCGGGGGCGGCGCCGGGTTGGCAAGTCACGGCTGGTCCAGGTGTTCTGCGAGCGAGCCGGCGTCCCATCGGTGTTCTTTCAGGCGAGCCAGGGCGCTGATCCGGCGGCAGAGCGGGTTGCCTTCGCCGCAGCCGTGGGCGAATCGGAGCTTCCGGGCCGGGACCTGTTCGCCGACGGTACGGTGCTGCCGACCTGGACGGCGGTGTTCCGCCAGCTCGCTGCGGCGCTGCCCGCCGACTCCCCGAGCATCGTGGTCATCGACGAGTTGCCCTGGCTGATCGACGCCGACCCTGCCCTGGAAGGGACGTTGCAGACGGCGTGGGACACGATGCTCGCACGCAAACCGGTGCTCTTCGTGCTCATCGGTTCGGATCTGGCCATGATGGAACGTCTGGACGACTACCGGCGTCCGTTCCACCAACGCGGGACGGTGATGGTGTTGCCCGCGCTGAACCCCGCCGAGGTCGGTTCCATGCTCGATCTGCCGGCGGCTGAGGCGATCGACGCGTATCTTGTCACCGGTGGGTTGCCGTTGATCTGCCAGGAATGGCGCCCAGGGGAGTCCGTCGAGAACTTTCTTGGCGAATCGCTGGCCGATCCGACCGCTGCGCTGCTGGTTTCGGGTGAACGCTCGCTCGCCGCCGAGTTCCCCGGTTATCTTCAGGCCCGGTCCGTGCTTACCGCGATCGGTAACGGCGAACGCACGTGGAGCGGGGTTCGCGCGGCAATGTCGTCCGGGGTCGAGCCGATGGCTGCCAGCTCACTGACCAACGCCCTACGTCTGCTCGAAGCCAAACGGGTGATCGCTGTCGATACTCCGTTGTCGGTCAAACCCGCCGAGAAGGACCGTCGTTATCGGGTGGCCGACCCGTACCTGCGTTTCTTTCTGGCGTTCGTCGAAGCGGGGCTGCCTCTGGTCGAACGTGGACGCGCCGATTTGCTGCTACGCAGGGTACGGCGCTCCTGGACCACCTGGCGCGGCCGTGCCGTCGAGCCTGTGATCCGGGAGGCGCTGCTGCGTATCGCACCGGAACTCGGATGGTCCGAGGTGGAAGCTGTCGGCGGGTGGTGGAATCGGCAGAACAATCCCGAGATCGATCTCGTCGGTGCCGACCGCCAGGGCGCAGCCACCCGGATTCTGTTTACCGGCAGCATCAAATGGCAAACCGTGAAGCCTTTTGACCGGCACGACCATGCCACCCTGGTTCGTGATACGGCGGCGGTACCGGGGGCCGGTTCGGCCACCGAGTTGCTCGCAGTCAGTCGGAACGGTGTCGCCGCCGACCTGCCGATCCGGACGGTGGGCCCGGATGACCTGATCGCGGCCTGGCGTGCTTGACTGGTCCAGATGATTGACTTCTGAATCGGGCTCTCGGAGCGAGACCCTTCATGGAGGCGATGATCGGCGTTTGTTTGTTGTTAGGTACGGTTTTTGGCCGGATATGCGTACCTGACGACAAACTCGCGCCGATCTTGTTGACGGACGATATCCGTTCTCAGCGCAGGTGGTCCTGCCAGTCGGCGGGCACCCGCCCGACCGGGCCGGGCGTCGGTTGGCCCAGTGGGTGATGCTCGGGTGGCGCCAGCGGCGGCCCGTCGTAGAACTGTTCGGTCTGGTAGTCCCAGAACCAGGTCTCGCCTGGCTCGAAGCTGCGGATCAGCGGATGGCCGGTTGTGGCCGCGTGCGCGCTCGCGTGCTGGGAGGGGGAGGAGTCGCAGCAGCCGATGTGGCCGCATCGGGCGCAGCGACGCAGATGGAACCACCATCCGGGGCCGTTGCCGGCGGTGCATTCGGCGCATCCCGTTCCGCTCGGTGTCGCGGACGGATCGATCGTGGTCACCTCAGTCATGCGGCTCACCTCGCTCTTGCGGCTCGCTCGGTCATACGGCTCGCTCGGTCATACGGCTCGCTCGGTCATACGGTCGCTTCATCGGCTGGCTGGGCAGGCAGCCGCACCCGGAAGCGGGTGTCACCGGGCACTGACTCCACTGACAGGTCGCCGTGGTGTTTGGTGACCACGATGCGCCAGGAGATGTCCAGGCCCAGACCGGTGCCCTCGCCCACCGGTTTGGTGGTGAAGAACGGTTCGAAGATCCGGTCACGGATCTCCGGTGCCACGCCCGCCCCGGTGTCCGCGATCTCGACCACCAGGTGGTCGATCACCAGGTGGTCGACGGCCAGGTGGTCCTGGCTGGATGTCGTGCGCACGGTCAACGTGCCGGCGCCGTCCATGGCGGCGACCGCGTTGTCGATCAGATTTGTCCAGACCTGGTTGAGTTCGGCGGCATAGGCGGGGATCTTCGGTAGCGTCCGGTCGTAGTCCCTGACAACGGTGATGCGCTCGCCGATCGTGCCGGCGAGCATGACCAGGGTGCTGTCCAGCAGCTCGTGGACGTCGACCCGCTGGTAGGGCGCGCGGTCCAGCTGGGAGTACTGCTTGGCGGCGGTCACCAGGGTCGAGATCCGAGTCGTGGAGTCCTCGATCTCGTTCACGAGTAGCTCGGTTTCGACCGTGTAGTTGAGCCACCGGACGGCACCTTCGAGTATCGCGCCGGGGACGCTGGCCGTGACCTGGTCCAGCCAGGGCAGGTCGAGACCGGCCTGGACGAAGGTCGGGGCGAGATCCCACCCGCCGGCGATGCCGTGTTCGTCGAGCCAGTCGGTGACCGCATCCTCCCTGTCGCCGACCTCCAGCGGAGTCAGAACGGGCGCCTTCGCGACCCGCTCCACCGCCTCCTCCTGCAGTCGGATCAGGGTTTCCAGGGTGGCCCGGTCGTAGGGTCCCGAGGCGATCAAGCCGAGTTTGTGCCGCATCCCGGCGACCCGCTCCCGCAACGCCGACGTGGCCCGTACCGCGGCGGCGGCCGGATTGTTCAGCTCATGGGTGAGCCCGGCGGACAGGGAGCCCAACGCCAGCAGCCGTTCCCGCTGACCGACCGCCTGCTGGGTGGTCCGCATGCCGAGGAACAACCCCTCCAGCATGTGCACGGCCATCGGGAACCATTCGTGCATCAGCCGCGCCAGCGCATCCGCCGGGAGCACGAAGAAACGCGACGGCTCGCTGGCCCGCAACGAGGCGCTGTAGACCTGCGGCACACGGTCGCCCAGGTAGGCCTGAAAGGCGCCCGCGTACACGCCTCGCTGGGATGTGCGGTTGATTTCCACGTCGTCGGCACCGATCCGCCGTGACATCACCAGCGCGCCCTCGATGAGCACGTAGAAGCAGGTGGCAGGCTCGCCTTCGGTGAAGACCTGTCCTGGTCCGATGGACTCGGCGCGTCCTTGCGCGCACAGCCAGGCCAACTGGTCCTCGGTGAGTTTCTCGAACAGGAACAGCGTGCGGAGCTCGTCCGGGCTGCACGCCGTCGAGGTGGCCGAGGTGGCCGGAGGCGCGGTGGCGCTCTGCGCTGGGTCGGTCATCGCTTGTCCAGATACCGGTGGACCAGGGTGATGGCCATAGCACCCTCACCGACCGCGGACGCGACTCGCTTCACCGACTCGGCCCGCGCGTCGCCGGCCACGAAGACACCCGGAACGCTGGTCTCCAGGTGGTACGGATCCCGGTCCAGGGGCCATCCGCGGGGTCGTTGTCCGTCGACCACGAGGTCAGGGCCGGCTATGACGAATCCGCGGCCGTCGCGGACGATCACGCCGTCCAACCAGTCGGTGCGCGGCGCCGCCCCGATGAAGACGAACAGCCACTGCGCATCGATCGTCTCCGTCGCACCGGTCGCATTGTCACGGAGCGTCAGCTGCTCCAGGTGTTGCGTGCCATGGCCGGCGACGACCTCGGTGCAGGGCCGTACCGAGATTGCCGGGATGCCGGCGATCTGCTCGATGAGGTAGTGGGACATGGACGCTTCCAGCGACGGGCCGCGGACGAGCATGACCACCGAGCGGGCGTGCCGGGCGAAGTACACCGCCGCCTGCCCGGCGGAGTTCGCCCCGCCGACGATGTAGACCTCCTGCCCGGCGCAGCCGGACGCCTCGGTCAGCGCGGAGCCGTAGAACACGCCGCGGCCGGTCAGCGTCTCCAGCCCGGGAGCCGCCAGCTGCCGGTAGGACACGCCGGTCGCCAGGATGACCGTGTGGGCGCCGATCTGTCCACTGTCGGCGAAGTGCACCGTCCGCGCCGAGCCGTTGGCCTCCAGGCCGACGACGTCACGGGCGGTGAGTACCTCGGCGCCGAATTTGGTTGCCTGTCGGCGGGCACGGTCGGTGAGCTGCGCCCCGGAGACTCCGTCGGGGAAGCCGAGATAGTTCTCGATCCGTGAGCTCTGTCCGGCCTGGCCACCGGTTGCGGTCCGCTCGACCAGCACGGTCCGCAGCCCTTCGGATGCGCCGTACACGGCCGCGCCCAGGCCCGCCGGACCCCCGCCGATGACGATCACGTCGTAGAAGTCGGCGGCCGGCGCGGTGCTGAGCCCGACCCGGTTGGCGAGTTCGGAATCGGTGGGCTCCACCAGTGCCTCACCGTTTTCGGTGATCACAACCGGGAGGGTGACGCCGTCCGCTCCGGCCGCGGCCAGCAGCCGCTCGCCTTCCGGCTCGTCGGCGAGGTACCACCGGTAGGGCACCTGGTTGCGGGCGAGGAAATCGCGGACCTCGTGCGACCGCGCCGACCAGCGGTGGCCGACGACCTTGGTCTCCGGCACGGGCCGATGGTCCGTGGTGCGCCAGGCGTCGAGCAGGGCGTCCACGACCGGGTAGAGCTTCTCCTCCGGCGGATCCCACGGCTTGAGCAGGTAGTGGTCCAGATCGACGACGTTGATGGCGTCGATCGCGGCATCGGTGTCGGCGTACGCGGTCAGCAGCACCCGCCGGGCCGTGGGGAACAGGTCCATCGCCTGTTCGAGGAACTCGATGCCGTTCATCCGCGGCATGCGGTAGTCGGCCAGAATCACCGCGACCTGGTCGCCGCGCAGCTTCAGCTCACGCATGGCGTCCAGCGCCTGCTCGCCCGACTCGGCTCGGATGATCCGGTGGTTCTCACCGTAGCGCCGTCGCAGGTCGCGGCTGACCGCACGGGAGACGCTCTGGTCATCGTCGACGGTGATCAGTACCGCACGCACGGCCGAACGGGGCGCCGTCATGGTTAAGAGCGCCCGGCAACAGGGGCGCGGTGTCGCGGGGCTGGGGCGCGCACCTCGCATCGTTGTCGTCGGTCGACACCCAACACCAGGGTGACTCCCTCCTCCGCCTCGCGATCTACGTGCCTCAGTCCCGCTCCTTGATCCACTCCCCTGTTGTCGGGCACTCTAACCAGTCAAGCACGTGCGGCCCCTCCCTGGCAGGTCGCCGCGGCAACGACAATCCTCTGTCGGGGTTATTGGAACCTCAGCGCCCGCCCAGACCGGTCTCCTCCAGGTCCAGGTCGCGTTGCAGGCGTCGACGTGTCGTATCGCTGACCTGGTGGGCGTCATACAGGCGGCGTAGCTCGGCGTTCTGCACGGCGATCACCTCGCGGCGCAGCTCGCGGTATACCTGGAGGAGGGTCCTGCCCGGCTGGTCGTCGTTGTGCTCGGTGGGTTGCTCCAGGCGTGCGTGGAGGTTGCGGCGCACGCGGTCGATGGCCGCCTCCGGGACGGTATCCAGCCCGGTGAGGTCGTCGAGGTGGGTGAGTCCGGCGTGGATGAGTCGGTCGCGGGCACGGGTTTCCTCCCGGGCGGTGTGCTCGGGTTCGAGGGCGAGTCCGGAGCGGCTCACGACGTGGGCAAGGCTCAGACCCTGGAGGACGAGAGTGAAGACGACGACGGCGGTGGTGAGGGTCAGGATCAGAGGGCGCCCGGGCAGTGGGGTGCCGTCGGTGGCGGTGAGCGGGATGGACAGGGCTGCGGCCAGCGGCATCACGCCCCGGGTGCCGGCCCAGGTCACCACGCCCGCCAGGCGCCAGGACGGGCGGCCGCTGGTGGGCCTGACCGCCGCGGACAGCGGGAACATCCACACCACCCGCAGGGCGATCAGAGTGGCGGCGATGGCGAGTGCCTGCAGCGGCCACAGACCGGTTCCGGCCGGGAGTTCACGGATCAGGGACGGCAGTTCAAGGCCGACGATGCTGAAGACGACGCTCTCGAGCAGGAAGATCACCACTGCGTACACGGCGTGCAGCTGCAGCCGGATATGGGCGTCACTGAGCTGGTGCCCGGACCGGCCTAGCAGCACGCCCGCGACCACGACGGCGGTGATCCCCGACATGTGCGCGGACTCGGCCAGCACATAGGCGGTGTACGGGGTGATCAGGGCGATCACGGTCTCCAGCACGGGGTCGGTGGTGCGGCGGCGGATGGCCGCGACCACCACCGCGACCACCGCGCCGATCGCACTGCCACCGCCCGCAAGCAGGACGAACTCACCGCCGACCACGTCCCAGCTGACCGCGCCGGAGGCCGCCGCGACGGTGACGGCGACCTTGAAGAGCACCAGCGAGGTGGCGTCGTTGAACAGGCTCTCCGCCTGTACCAGTACCTGCACCCGGCCGGGAAGCGCGAGCCTGCGGCCGAGCGCGGTGACCGCGACCGGGTCGGTACTGGCCAGCACCGTGCCCAGCACGAAAGCCATGGCGACCGGCAACGGCGTGAGCGCAGCGGTCACCGCGCCCACGGCGGCGGAGGAGGCCAGCACCAGGCCGAACGCCAGAACAACGACCGGCCGCCACACCATGCGCAGGTCGCGCAGGGACAGCTCCTCGGCGGAGGCGTACAGCAGCGGAGGCAGGACGACCAGACCGATGGTCTGCGGAGCTATGTGCAAGGCAGGAGTGCCCGGCATGAGCGCCACTGCAAGACCGGCCAGCACCAGCAGCGGTGGAGCGGGCACCCGCCAGCGGCGTGCCCCGGTGGCTACCGCGGTTGCCAGCACCACAAGAAAGAGGACTGTCCCCACCGCACGCATCCGCCGAACCTCTGGTCCGTGATCGGGGTTGCTGCCGCGGATCGCTGCAGTCCATCCCCCACGCCGACCAGGCTTCCCGGCACACCTGAAGCAGACTTTATCAATTCCTCAGCTGTTTCGTGCGGTGGGATGGGTGCAGGGGCGCGTCAAGACGACATTTCGCACCTGTTTACTCACGCTGCGGGTCAATGGCCGCCACCGCGAAGCCGCAGGCTGTCACGCAGCGGTGGACCTGATCACAGCGGCGCTGGCCGACACGCGGGTCGTGGTCGTCAACGGTGCCCGCCAGGTTGGCAAGAGCACCCTGGCTGAGGTCGTGCTGCGGGCGCGGGCCGACGGGGTAGCCCGGTTTCTCGATGACCCGGCGACACGGGCCGCGGTGTCGCGGGACTGTTGCCGGTCGCTCTTTGGGAACGATGTGAATTTGGTGTTGTGGTAGGAGCATCGGATTCACATCGTTAAGAGGCTGGCTGCATCGTTGGTGGCCGGGCCTGCGCCCCTGGCGAAGTAGGCTTCAGTAATGGAGCAGCGTGTCAGCTTGATCACACTGGGCGTTGCCGACGTGTGGCGCGCTCGGGCGTTTTATGAGCGGCTGGGTTGGCACGGTCAGGAGGTCGAAGAGACCGTGTTCTTTCAGGCCGGCGGCATCGCGCTGGTCCTCTGGGGTCGTGACAAACTCGCGCGCGACTGCGGTTTTACGGACGGGAGTATCACGGACAGGCCGGCAGGTGGCTTCAGTGGTGTCGCCCTCGCACACAATGTTCGGGCCGAGGCGGAGGTCGACGGTCTCATCGCGGCGGCGGAGCGGGCAGGGGCCACGGTCACCCGTCCGCCGGCCAAGACGTTCTATGGCGGCTATGCGGGGTATTTCACCGATCTCGACGGCCACGCCTGGGAGATTGCGTACAACCCGGGCTTCCCGCTCGCGGCGGACGGCTCGATCACCGTCCCCGACTTCCCCGTCGGATGACCGGTCGGGGTGCCGTCGTATGCGCAGTGCGGCTTGGATGGCCGGTTCGGCAGATCGAAAGATCGTAGCTCGGCAGATCGAAAGGTAGCGGGCCGGCAGGTCGAAGGGGTGCTGCTAGGACGCTGGGGATCAGCTGGGGATCAGGTTGACGAGACCTCATCTATGCGGGGAGTTCGGCGTAGGGGAGGGGTTGTTCGGCCCAGATGGTCTTCCCGGTGGAGGTTTGCCGGGTGCCCCATCGTTGGGTGAGCTGGGCGACGAGGAGCAGGCCGCGGCCGCCCTCGTCGAAGACGCGGGCCCGGCGCAGGTGGGGGGCGGCGTTGCTGGCGTCCGAGACCTCGCAGATGAGGGTGTTGTCCTGGATGAGCCGTAGCTGAATGGGGCCACCGCCGTAGCGGATGGCGTTGGTGACCAGCTCGCTGACGACCAGCTCGGTGATGTATGCGGCGTCGTCCAGTCCCCAGATGGTCAGTTGGTGAGAGGCCTGTTTGCGGGCGTCGGCGACGACGGCGGGCTCAGCCGGCAGGCTCCAGGTGGCGACGTGATCGGCGTCGAGGGTGTGTGTCCGGGCGAGGAGCAGGGCGACGTCGTCGGTCGGGCGCTTGGCCAGTAGCGCGTCCAGGACGCTGTCGCAGGTGTCCTCCAGGGACGGGGCGGGATGGGTCAGCGCGTGGCGTAGCAGTGCCAGCCCTTGGTCGATGTCGCGGCCCGCGGCCTCGATCAGGCCGTCGGTGTAGAGGGCGAGCAGGCTTCCTGCCGCCAGGTGCAGCTCGGTGGACTCGAAGGGCAGTCCGCCCAGGCCCAG
>NZ_CAUVXI010000042.1:10726-30364 GCF_963555845.1 Protofrankia sp. Cas8
GGGGGGCCGACGGGTACCTCGGGAAAGTCGACCGTGCCGTTGGGAGTGATGACGGCGGGTGCGGGGTGGCCGGCGCGGGCCAGTGCGCAGCGGCCGGCGACGGGGTCGTAGATCGCGTAGACGCAGGTGGCGCCGATTTCCCCGGCCGTGCGTGCGTTGGGGTCGCTGGCCGTCGGGCCTTTCTCGAGGTCGAGACGGATGACGATGTCGTCGAGGCGGGTGAGTAGTTCGTCGGGGGCCAGGTCGATGTCGGCGAGGGTGCGTACCGCGGTGCTCAGCCGTCCCATGGTCGCCGACGCGTGGACGCCGTGGCCGACGACGTCACCGACGACCAGAGCGACCCGGGCGCCGGACAGCGGGATCACGTCGAACCAGTCGCCGCCCACGCCCGCTTGGGAGTCGGCAGGTCGGTAGCGGGAGGCGATATCAAGGGCCGCCGACTGGGGTATCCGCCGCGGGAGCATGCTGCGTTGCAGGGCGAGTGCGGTCGTGCGTTCGCGTGAGTAGCGGCGGGCGTTGTCCACGCACACGGCCGCTCTTGCGGTGATCTCCTCGGCGAGCAGGATGTCGTCGTCGTCGAACGGGTCCGGGGTGCGATGGCGCAGGAACATCACGACGCCCAGGGTGGTGCCGCGGGCCCGCAGCGGCGCGGCCATCACCGAGTGGATGCCGTACTGGCGGATGCTCCGGACGCGGGCCCGCAAATGCGCCGTCCACCTGCGGATGTCGGGGTCATCGACGGCATGCCGTGAGGCCAGGCCGGTGGCCAGGGTCCGCGCCAGGAGCGAGTATTCGGGGTGGGATTCGGTCGCTCCCGGGGTGACCGCCGACTCGGGGCAGCCTGCCAGGACGGACTGCTGTGCGACCCGGCGCAGCACGACGGGGCCGGTGACCGGACCGAGCGTCGGTTCCTCGCCGTGGACGATGGAGTCCAGCAGGTCGACGCTGACGAAATCGGCAAATCGGCCGGCGGCGACGTCCGCCAGTTCCTGGGCGGTGCGGGTCACGTCCAGGGTGCTGCCGATGCGGGTGCTGGCTTCGTTCACGATGGCCAGTCGACGCCGGGCCCAGTACTGTTCGGTGTAGTCGAGTACCGCGGCGGAAACGCCGTGCACCTGGCCGTCCTGATCCTTCAGCGGGAAAATGAATACGGACCAGCCATGCTCGCGGGCCTCGCCGGGAGCACGGTTGTAGTCTTCTTGGCGCATCATCTCCCCGGTCCGCAGCACCTGTTCCTGCAGCTTGTCGACCTCCTCAAAGGGAGGATCGGATTCCATTTCCCGCAGGCGCAGCCCGCGCATCTCCTCTTCCGTCCTTCCCATCACGCGGGTCATCGCCTCGTTGACTCCCACAAGCCGCGCCTCATGGTTGTAGATCGCCACCGGGATCGGGAGTTGGGCCAGCGTCCAGTCTTTGAGCACTGCCGTCTCGGTGCTGTCCGTTTCAGTGCCGTCCGTTTCAGTGCCGTCCGGGTCGGTGTCCATCGGCGCGCATCTCACCCTCGCCGCGGCCATCGCTCGGGATCCTCGCAGGCAGGACTCCGCGGCACTGTTCCAAGGGTGCTGCCCGATTGTGCTGCTTTCAACCCGAGGCTGCGGGCATCCGCACGGTGCTGGCTCGTTTCAGTTGCCCGCCGGTATTGGCGTTGATGGGAACAAGACCGGAAAACTGGGTGGCGACGGTGCTTCGGGGAGAGTCGGGCACACACGGTCGAAGGTGACGCCGGGGGCCATGACCGACCATTCCGTCTGGGTCGGGTTGGCCCCGGCCAGGCGACAGGCGCGGGCCACCGGGTCCGTCACCGTGGCGCGCAGCGAGGCGATGTTCCACCTGACCACGTTGCCGTATTCATCGTATGTGGTCAGCGTGTCACCGGTTTCGGAGAATGCCACGCCACGCGGATAGGTCTGTAAGGTCACCGCCGTGACCCGGTGGGGTGCGGAGGTGAAGGTCATGTCCCACAGCACTACTTCGTCACCGCCGCCGACAGTGGCGAGGATCCGTCCGTCCGGGCTGAACGCAATGGCAGGTATCGGCACGCCGCTGCTGATTTTCACCCGGAACCGTGGTGCGGCCGTAGCGGACACGTCGGATACGTCGAATACGTAGGTGTCCTTAAGAAAGGCGGCCACCAGGGTGTTCCCATCAGGGGAGAAACGGGCGGTACCGGAGACGGGCAGCCGGGGATGGTCTGGGTCCACGAGGGTGCCCAGCGGCTTCGGATGGCGGAGATCGGTGAGGTCGTACAGGTGGGCACCGCACAGGAGGATGCGCCCTCGCGGTCTGAATGTCACGGCGCAGTTCGCGGTCCCGTTCGCAGTGAGGGATGACGCCTGGACGGGGTGGCGTCGGTCGGAGATGTCCCAGATGGTCGTTGGTCCCGCAGCGCTGCTGACGGCAAGGAGTGCGTTGTCGGGGGACAGCGCCATGTACGCGACGGTGCCAGCACCGTCGGAGATGCGGAACTGTGCGGTCGACACCGGCGATGCGGGGTCGGAGACGTCCCAGACGGTCACGGTCCCGTCGCGGGCGGCAGTGGCGAGGGCGCGGCCGTCCGGCGCGAAGACCACCTGCGGGCTGTCCGGGACGTCGACGGTACCGGCGTCGCGACCGGCTGACGGACCTGTCAGGTACATCAACACCGGCCGACCGCCGGCGCCCCAGGCCGCCAGCAGCGTTCCGGTCGGGTCGAGGGTCGAGAAGCGCAGCGGCGTGTAGGGGCTCTGTAAGAACAGGGTGGTTCCGACGATCGGTTGTGCCGACCGTGTTGGAGTCAGACGGTCGGCCAGTGACCAGAACAGCACCGTGTCGTCATTGCCGCCGGTGGCCAGGGTGGCGCCGTCCGGCGCGAAACTCACCGCCTTGATCAGGTTCTGATGTCCGGTGAAGGTGGCGGTGCGCACGGACGTCGCAGGAGAAGCGACATCCCACAGCGCGATCGTGCGATCCGTGCTGCCGGTGGCCAGGCTCCTGCCGTCGGGGCTGAAGGCGACCGCGCGGACCGCGCCACCGTGACCGCTCAGGCCTGCGCTCTGGCGTGGGTGGGTGGGGTCCGTCAGATCCCACAGCCGTGCCTGCGCGTCGTCCGCTCCGGTGGCCAGGGTCCGCCCGTCGGTGCTGAAGGCGGCAGACAGTACCGCGGGGCGGCCGGCCGGGGTGAGGCCGGCCGGGGTGAGGACAGCCTGCCGGAGCGGGTGGGAGCGGTCCGTGATGTTCCACACCTCGGTGGTTCCGTCCTGCCAGCCGAGGGCCAGCAGCCGCCTGTCGGGGGAGAAGGCGGCCGCGTTGAGCGGGCCGGTGTCGTGTCGCGGTAACTGGACCAGGCGCGTCACGTCCGAGGGCCGCGCACCCACCGCCCACAGCGAGAGCACTCCGAGATCGGATGCGACCAGCGTGTGCCCATCGGGGCTGAAACCCGCAGCCTGGATGACCCCCGCAGCCCGGCCGTTTCCCGCGATCCCGTGGACGGTTCCCAGGCCGACGGGATGCGCGGGGTCCGCCAGGTCGAACATCCCCATGACACCGTCCTGGCCGAGCAGATACAGCAGGTGCCCGCCGTCGTCGAGCCAGGACGCCATCACCCCCTGGGTGAACACGGGCTGCCCGTGCGCCACCACGTCGGTGAGCTTGCGGCGATGATCAGGTTGGGAGACGTCCCACACCTGTGCCGTGCCGTCGCCGGTGCCGATGACCAGGATCCGGCCGTCCCCACTGTAGGTCACCGTGCCGACGACGTTCGGCAGGTTCTCAATGGCTCCGGAGAACTGGGTACCTGCCAGGACGTCGAGCAGGGCCGCCCGGCTGGTCTGCGACGGGTCCCGTCGGAATGCCTCCACCGCGAGCAGCAGCGCGGACCGTGGCTCGGTGCCGGTAGCCGAGATGGCCGCCGCCTGAAGCTGGCGGACGGTCGCCGCCCGGAGGTTGCGCTGTGCGCTGGAGCGTTGCTGGAACGCCACTGCGGCGGCCAGCACCGTCAGACACAGAGCGAACGCCAGGCCGGCGAGGATCTGTCGCAGCCGGCGGACCCGCCGGCGTTCCCGAGCCTGTTCGGCCTGTTCCGCTCGGATGCTGGCGTCGAGGAATTCCCGGTCGGCCATCCGCAGCAGGCGCTCATGCCGCGCGTCGGCGGCCCACTCGCGGGCCGCAGCCAGCCGGACGCCGCGATGACAGAATGCCGGATCACGACTGGCACGCTGCCAGGCGTCCGTCGCATCGGCCAGTTGCTGACGGATGACCAGCCCGGCGCGATCCTCGTCGAGCCATCGGCGCAGCCGGGGCCAGGCGCGCAGCAGAGCCTCGTGGGAGAGCTGCGCCCCGCCGTCATCGACGGTGACCAGCCGGGCCTGCGCCAATCGGTCGCACACCAGGGTGATGATCTGGCGCTCCACGTTGGAACGGCCGTGGGTCATCTCTCGTAGGTCGACGCGGCGTCGCACCGCCTCCCCACCGCTGCCGCTGTCGCTGTCGCTGTCGCTGTCGCTGAGATGAACCATGTGTAACAGCAGGTCCCGCAGGGCCAGCCGGCCCGGTTCGGACAGCGTGTCGTGGATCTCCTCGGCGGTGCGGGTGACGGACCGCCAGATCCCACCGGTGGCCTGATAGCCGGCGAGAGTCAGGGTGCGACCGCTGCGCCTGGTCCAGGTGGCGCGCAGCGCGTGGGCCAGGAACGGCAGAGCTGTGCCCAGGCCGGAACTCCCGCCCTCACGCAGGTCCCGCAGCAGGAGATCGGTCAGACCAGGCTGCAGGACCAGGCCGCCTGCCTGCGCCGGGCGTTCGATGGCCGCCCGTAGCCCGGCATCGTCCAGGGGCGGTACCGTCACCTGGCCGTCCCGCAGAGCGCGGACCAGTTCGGGATATGCCAGGCAGTTGCCGTAGTGGTCCGCGCGGAGCCCGAGCACCACCCGCGTACGGTCCGGGCCGGTGTCGGAACCGGCGCACAGCACATGGATGAATCGCGCCCGCTGATCCTCGTCCGGGCACCGGGTGAAGACCTCCTCGAACTGGTCGACGACGAGTACCGCGCAGCCGCCGGACCGCTCCGCGATGCTGGGCAACCGTCCGGCCAGCAGATGCCGTTCCACCTCATCCAGAGGCTTCCCGGTGGCCGCCGTCAGCCGTTCGGCGAGAGCCTGCAGCGGCTGGGCTCCCGGCGCCGCCAGCAGCACCGCCGGCCAGGGACTCGTCCGGTCCGCATCGTGCCGGCGGTCCAGGCCGGCCAGCAGCCCGGCACGCAGGATCGAGGACTTGCCCACCCCGGAGGACCCCACGAGCACCACTGGACGGTGACCGGTATCGCTCCCGGTGACCTCGCCCAGCAGGCGCTGGACGACATCCTCCCTGCCGAAGAACCGTTCGTGGTCCTCCGCTTGGAACGGCTCCATCCCCGGATAGGGACACGCAGAGTCGTCAGGTGGCTGGAATGAAGTGTCATCGGGCTCCGGGGCGGGCTGGTAGGCGGGATTGGAGGCAAGGACGAGTTCCCCGGCCCTGCCGTCGCTCTGCCGGTGCGGCCGGGCCGCCGCGTCCTGCAGGCGCCGGTCGAGGTAGCCGTAGACGTGGTCGAGGGTCAACCGGACCGGGCCGGCGGGGTCACCCTCGTGCAGGAGCCGCAACAGCTCGCCGGTGAACAGGGTGTGGCGCTCGCCCGGCGGAGCATAGGAGACCGCGTAGTGGGACGCCGAGGTCAGCAGGTAGCTGCCGCGTGGCCGGGCGGAGGCGTAGGGATCCCGTTGGCGGTCGCGGCCGGTCGCGGCCGCCAGCCCGGAAAAGCAGCAGTCGAGCATGACCACGGTGCTGGCGGGCAGGTCCGCGAGAATGTCGCGGATGGTCTGATAGGAGGCCGACCGGGCGATCCGGTCTCCAGCGAGGCTGGCATGCGTGGCCAGGTAGAGCCGATCCCCTGGCCCGAGCAGGCCGTGCCCCGCGAAGTAGAAGAGAACGACGCCGGTGGCCTGTGCGGCGATCTCCTCCACCGCGTCGAGCACAGCGCCTTCGTCGGCGGGGTCGATGATGGTGCGGATGTGTGCGGGCTCCATGCCGCACACCTCTTCGAGTGCCCGCCGCAGATCCTCGACCGTGGTGGCCACCGACGGCAGATCCGGCAGGCCCGACGCGTCGGTGTGCCGGCTTGTTCCCACCAGTACCGCCCGCGCACCCATCCCCGCCAGGTCACCGAGCGGTGGTCGCCGGGGTGCCGTCATCCGTCCGAGCCTTTCATCCACGCCCCTATTGCCGGGCGCTCTTATTCGGCTGGTGCGGCGGGAGGCCGCGCGGTCTCGTCGGATGGCACCGTGCCAGGTTCCAAGGACCGGGCGAGTTGTTGGGCCAATTCACCCACCTGTCGCGCGTCCAGCCCGCGGACGTGCTCGGCCGCCACTGCGATCGTGGTTCCGTCAGGTCGGGTGACGGTCACGGTCTGGTTCCCGGTGCGGCGCTGCACCCACGTCACCAGCGCGGCGGCCAGCACTGTGGCGACCCCTCCCGGTTCCAGGACCACGGTGAGGAGATCTGCGGCCGTCCCCATGGTCCCGGCCGCGGGCTCGCCCGTCGCGCGACGACGGATCCGGCCACGCAGCTGCGGCTCCCTGGCAAGCCAGGTTCCCAACGGCGCAGCGCCGCCATCGGTCCGCTCACTGCCGTCCTGCACCGCGATGACGACATCCATAGTCCGTATTGTGCTCTTTTGGCTGTACGGGGTGCGGGCATGGGTGCGGACCCTGGAGCACCCCGACAACCGGCGAGCACCCACGCTTCGTGCCGGGGCGGCCACCGCGTACTGTGTGCCTCCTCGTGCCCGGTTATGGGGGATCCGCGACGACATTCACGAAGCCTTCCGCACCCTCGGCTGCGCCATCACCCGCTGGCGACGGCTGAAGACCTCATTGTGTTAGGAGTCCTTGTTCGTTCAGTGGATGCCCGGCTGGTGGGCAAGCATTTGCTCGACGATTTGAAGATCTCTTTTGATTCGATCGAGGACGGCTGTCGCAGCGTCTTCGTGCCCGTCGGTGGGGTTCTGCCGCAGCAGGCTTCGGACTGCCATATCGGACAGGATGCGTCCGGTTTCAACCACGGTCGTGCTGCCACCCGGCTGGTACCACCAGGAGGCGAACAGCACCATCCCGCTCAACGCTCGTGCTGCAATCGCCTCGTTGACGGGATGGAACAGGCCGCACCGGATACCGTCGGCGATCGTCGATTCCACAGTTCTTTCGAAACCATGCCATATCTCCTTGTATAACCGGGAGACCTCGGGCGGAAGGTTTGTCTCGCTCCGGCTGACCAGTCGGGTGCGCTCGGGGTGACGGAGCGCTGCTTCCACTGTCCCCATCATGATTTTCTTCAGTCGCAGATCCGGCCGTGAAGCCAGGTTTTCAGGCATATTGATGACAAATGCCGAGTTGGCCAGAGTGTCACGGGCGATCTTGGCCACCAGATCGTCCTTACTTGAGACGTAGTGATACAGGGCTGGGCGGCTCACCCCCAGGGCATCTGCGACGTCCTGCAGGGTCGTACCGGCGTAGCCCCGCGTCGCGAACAGCTCCGCGGCGGCGTCCAGGAGCGCTGACTCGAAGGCCTCCCGCCGGGAGGACGAACGACCGCTGCTCGGACGGACCAGACCCGCGGCGAACTGGGTGTCCGTCTCGCTCTGTATGTCCCCGATTGCGACACCTGCGTCCTCGGGCGGCGCCGGCTCCCTCACCCTTCCGAGTGTAGAGATGAGCCGGCCGTGGTTGGCAGGCCTGGAGGAGCGAAAAAGATGCGGTAAATTCCTGGGTTCAACATCGTTGTCGAAAGTTCGACTCGCATGTAACCTTGCCCATACTTCACATGATGTTGGAGGTGGCCGGTGGGTCAGCCGCACGAGAACGGTGCTCAGGCGTCGGAAGCCGAACCCCGGGTGCTGTTCGGCTTCAACGTTCGAGGCGAGAAGAAGGAGATCCGTCGGCTGGACAGGCTCGGAGCGGACTCGCTGTGGGCGAGTGGTCATGTCGCGGCACCGCTTCCCACTCCGGAGGCGCTGGTGAACCTGGGGCTCCTCGCCGCGCTCACCGAGCGGCCGCGCATCGGAACCGCGGTGCTCCTGCTTCCGCTGTATCCGCCGGCAATCGTCGCGAAGCAGGTGGCGTCGATCGATCGGGTGAGCGGGGGGCGGGTCACGCTGGGGGTGGGGGTCGGTGGGGAATATCCGCAGGAGTTTGATGCCTGCGGTGTGCCGGTCGCCGGCCGCGGCTACCGGGTCGACGAACAGATTCGCGTCTTACGGGACCTGTGGACCGGCGAAGCGGTCGATGGGGCCGGCCCGCATTACCCGTTCCAGGGCGTGCGGATCTCCCCGCCGCCCGTCCAGCCCGGTGGTCCACGGATACCGATAGCGGGGACGAAGGCGCCGGCGATGCGGCGAGCCGCGACCATCGGCGACGGCTGGATGCCCTATCTGTTGTCTGCGGACCGGTACGCCGAAACGGTCCGGACGGTTCGCGCCCAGGCCGACGCCATCGGACGTAAGCTCGACAGCTTCGAATGGTTCCAGTTTCTGTTCATCGGTGTAGCGGACCGGCCCGAAGACGCCTACGCCGACATGGCGCAGATGTTCGGCTCAGTCTGGTCACGGGACCTGCGCGGACTCATCCACCGCGTGACCGCCGCAGGTACCCCGGAACAGGTTGCCGCACGGGTGCAGGCCTACGTGGATGCGGGGGCACGCCACATGATCTTTCAGCCGAGCGGTGCGGACCTCGACGAGTCCCTCCGCAACGCGGAACGCATCACGCACGAGGTACTGCCCTTGATAACCCTTTCCAGGCGGGTGGAGGCGACAGACGAATGCTGATGGGCGATATATTGTCACTGGCAGCCGCGAACTGGCCGGAACGGGTGGCGCTGGTCACGGGGAACGAACGCCGGACATTTGCGGACCTGCACGCGGACTCGTTACGGCTGGCGGACGGCCTTTCCCGGATCGCATCGCCGGGAGACCGGATCGCGATCCTGGCTCGCAATGTGCCCGCCTATGTCGAGGCTCTCTACGGTGTACCGACCGCCGGCATGGTACTCACCCTGCTCAACTACCGGATCCATCCCAGGGAATGGGCTGAGATCATAGCTGCGGCCGGCGCCCGGGTGCTGATTGTCGACCGGGAGTTCGTCGACGAACTCTGGCCCGTGCTCGGCGACGTCCCAGCCATCGAACACATGTTCGTAATTGGTGGTCCATCGGACGGCCGCGGCTCCTCCTACGAGGAGCTGGTCGCATCGGCCTCACCCATCCGTCCTCAGGTGGAAGTGTCAGATTCCGACACGGCATGGCTGGTTTATACGAGCGGTACGACCGGGAGCCCCAAGGGGGCGATGATCACCCATCGTGGAATCATCACAGCGGCCATGACAATGATGCTCGCGGTCTCGCCGACGGACCGTGACCGGATGCTGATGACCTTCCCCATGTGCCATGTTTCCGCGTTTCAGGTCCCCACCTACCACCTGTGCGGGGTGCCGACTGTCCTGATGCCCGCGTTTGAGCCGAGCGCGTTCCTGGAACTGGTGGCGGAACACCGAATCACGATCACTTCGCTGGCGCCGACGATGGCGGCTTTCGTGCTCCGGTATCCGGGCTATGACACGGCCGACCTGTCCTCCATCCGCCGACTGGGATACGGCGGGATGGCCATGCCCACGAGCACTGCCCGCGCTTTGGCGGACCGGCTGGGACCGGTTTTGGTGACCGGCTTCGGCCAGACCGAGTCAACCGGATGGGTGACGGCTCTCAGTCCTGAGGACCATGTTCGTGCGCTGTCGGGCCAGGAGCAACTGTTGGAGTCCTGTGGCCGGCCGTTGCCGCTGACCGCCGTCGCGGTCATGGATGAGCAGATGCGGCGATGCCCCGCCGGCACCCCCGGTGAGCTGGTCATCCGCGGTGATCTGGTTACCAGTGGTTATTGGAACGACGAAAAGGCCACCGCCGCCGCGTTCACCGATGGGTGGCTGCACACCGGTGACGTGGCGACCGTGGATAAAGAAGGATACGTTTATCTTGTCGACCGCATCAAGGATATGATCATAACTGGTGGACAGAACGTGTACTCCACGCAGGTGGAGCAGGTCCTCCATAAGCACGAGGCCGTGTCGGAAGCCGCCGTCATCGGTGTTCCCGACCCGGTATGGGGGGAGAGTGTGGTAGCTGTGATTGTTCCCCGGCCCGGTGCACACGTGGACCCCGAGGACATCCTCAGGACCTGTCGGGCGCAGCTTGCCGGTTACAAGAGTCCGCGGAAGATCCATGTGGTTGCCGAACTTCCCAAAAACATCACCGGAAAGGTCCTCAAGCGCGAGCTCCGCGGCCGGTACGCGCCTGCGACAGCTCTCTGATCACCACGACATTGGGTAGTCTTGGATGTCATCAGGTCTCCGTCCCATACGTGGAGGTGGCCGCCCCGTCTGCAGCTGACGGTATTGATTGTATTCACCCTGTCGTGCAGGGTGAAATTGCTCAACGTCTGTTCCAGGCTTATGCACAGGCTGGTGTCAAAGTAAATATCGTATATGGCGCGACCCAGTTCGAGCCAATGGTTATTACGAAAGCAGGATCCGCTGCAGAGAATGTCTATCTGGTTGGCGGCTTTGCGCCATCGACCGCCAAGGGCAATATCGAGGTCGATACCTTCAACGCTCTGGACAAGCGGATCGCGGGGGCTTGCCGGGCTACCGTTCACCGCCCGGATTCCCGCCGCCGCCGGCGTCGTCACCCGGCACGGATCGGGCGCCGGGATGTCGTTGCCCGGCCGGGCCCTGCGCAAATGTGGTCAGCATCGTGGTGGTGACGGTGGTGACGAAGTTCTGTACTACGGGTCCGGCCGCGCCGGACCCGCACACATCGGTTACGCCGCATACCCACGCGCTGGTACCGGCGTCGAACACTCCCGCGCCCGAGTCGGCGGTGTAGTAACTGACGTCGGAATGGTCGGGCCGGCCATGACAGAGCACCGGTGAATGTGCGAGGACCTCGATCCGCGACGGTGTCGGATAGGTGAGGTCGACCCGGTCGTACTCGGATCCGATCATTCCGGGAATACGGCTGCCCGCGCTCAACCCGGTTCCGGCGAACAGCCAGTGTCCGGGGTCGCGGACCACGAGGTCGGCATGTACCGGATTGCACTGGTACATGCCACCGGTGAGCGAGCTCTCCGGTCTCGCATTCGGCGGAGACGGCCAGTTCGCGGTCACGGCGGCGTCGTCGATGCCGTTCAACGGGTCCTCGGCCGCGACCTTGTAACCGGTTTCCAGCCGGTCCGGCCCGAACGCGGTCGGTCCCAGCCGAATTCGTCGGAACACCGCGTTCGCGCCCAGGAAAGCCAGATTCACCCCGCGGTCCCGGGCCCGCGTCAACGCGTCCCGCATCGCGGGCGAATAGTACTCGTCATGCCCCATGGAAACGACCGCGCGGGCGCCGTCCAACAACGCTGGATCGCCGTGGAGGTCGATATCCGTTGCATAGGCGACGGGCAGCCCGAGTTTCTCGGCGAGGATGATGACCGGGGCTTCGTTTCCGGTGAAGTCCGCGGCGCCGTCGCCATAGTCGTACGGTCGGTCGAACGAGACGACCCGGGCCCGGTCGTTGAATCCCTTCGGGCCGTGGTAAAGGCTGTATCCACCCCACGCGTTGTATGCCTGCCAGGTTGTCACCGCCGCGAGCAGTACCACCCGTCCCGATGTCGTCGGGTTGCGGACGGTCAACGGAACGTAGGTCTGGAAACCGTCGGAGTCGTCCAGGCGCATCAGATACGCGCCAGGCGGCCAGCTGCTCGTGTCGAACGCCGTTGTCGGCATCCAGGACGTGCTCACGGTGTTGGTTTTCGGGTCGCGCGCGGCGGGGGCCTGTACCCGACCGGGGAGCGGACCGACCTCGGTGACCAGCCGGCAGGTTCGTCCGCCGTACCAGCCGATCCGGAAGACGGAGGCCTTGAGCGTGGCCGCGGTCGTGGACGCGAACAGGTGCAGTTCGTCCCCGGTCCGGATGCTGGCATGGTCGAGCCAGCCCTCCACCGCGTGGTTGTAGCCGAGACGGGCCAGGCCGCAGTCGGCACCGGGCTTCGCGTTCTCGGCCCGGACGTCAAACCCGGCGCTCGCCCCTGCGCTCGCTCCGGCGCTTGCTCCGCCAGGCACGCGCCCCGTGGCCTGGCGGCCCCGGTCGGCACCGCCGCTGCACCCGCCGAGGACGATCGCGATCACCACCGCAACCGCGATCGCGACGGCGACGGACGTGGGCCATCCGGCCGACTCAGGCCGACTGTGGCGTCGGCTTCCATGCGCTGGCATCCAGACCATCCTCGTCAGTGTTGTTCAGGCGGCGGCGCCTTATGCTCGGGTATGGGTCCAGGTACGGGTACGGCCATGCAGCCTGAAGCAGTGGGGCGAACACGTTCCGTCATTCCGGATATTCCCTTCATTCGCGGCCGGGGTAGCGGGGAACAGCGTGCGACCTTCTTCGAGTTGTACTTCGACCTCGTCTACGTCTTCGCCGTCACCCAGATATCCCACCACCTGCTGGCGGATCTGAGCTGGATCGGCGCGGTGCAGGCGGCCTTCTTCCTCGTCGCCGTCTACTGGGCCTGGAACTACACGACCTGGATGGCCAACTGGTTCGACCCGGAGACGGTGCCGGTTCGACTCGTCCTGATCTACGTGATGCTGGCCAGCTTCCTGATGGCCGTGGCGATCCCCGAAGGCGCCGTCGACCTCGCACTGCTCTTCGCGGCCAGTTACGTGGCGTTGCAGATCGGTCGGAACGCCTTCGTCGTGTGGGTGACCCCGCCGGGGGCGTTCAACGAGAACTTCCGGCAGATTCTTGCCTGGAGTATCCTTTCGGCCCCGCTGTGGGTCGTCGGCGGGATACTGTCCGGTGAGCCGCGCTGGCTGCTCTGGGTCGCCGCGCTGGGGCTCGACCTGGCGGCGCCGCTGGCTCGGTACTGGGTGCCCCGCGCCGGTGCCACCCCGATGAGCCAGTGGGAGGTCGAGGGCAGCCACTTCGCCGAGCGCTTCCAGCTTTTCGTGATCATCGCGCTCGGCGAGAGCATCGTGCTGGCCGGGGTTACCGCCTCCGGTGCGGGGCTGCGCGGCCCGGTCGTCGTCACGCTCGGGTTTGCATTTTTGACGTCGACCGCCCTGTGGTGGCTGTACTTCGGCCAGATCGGCGCATCGGTCGCCCGGCGGATCAGCCGGAGTGCGGCGGACGAGTCGGGCCAGATCGGCCGAGACGTCTACACCTACCTGCATCTCCCCATCATCGCCGGGATCGTGTTGACGGCGGTCGGCGTCGAGCTGGTGATCGTGCATCCCGGCGGCGAACTGCACACGGCCGGTGCTCTGGTGACGCTCGGCGGTCCAGCACTCTATCTCCTCGGCCTGATGGCGTGCGCGGCCCGTATCGGCCGCCGACCGAGCTGGCCGCAGGTGGCCGCGGTGGTGGTGTTGCTCGCGGCCGTGCCGCTCGCCGCCCACCTCTCCGGCCTGCTCGTGCTGATTGTGCTCACCGTCGGGCTCATCGCCCTGGTCGTGGTCGACCAGATCCGGCCGCAGCTGGCGGATTCCACGCCGCATCCGTGAGGGCGCACCGGGTGAGGGGGAACCAGGCCGTTGCGGCACACCGGAGGGCGCGGACTGGCGCCGTCCTCGTCCTGTAATCCGTGGCGGGTGTCTGGCGGCGGCCGGCGGTCCTACGTTGGAGATATGAATCCCCTCACCCGCCCGCTGCCATCGCCGCCGGAGACCCTGCGGCGTGGACCGCTGCGCGAGGGCCGGTTCACCAGCCGGTTGCATGACCCGCGGGTGGCCGCGCTGCTCGGGATCTGGCTCGGTATCGCCTTCGGGACGTGCTTTGCCACCGGTTTGGTCTCCCATTTCATGCAACATCCGACGTCGTGGTTCTCGTGGCCGTCCCGGCCGGTGTGGTTCTACCGGTTCACCCAGGGCCTGCACGTGGCGACCGGGTTGGCGAGCGTACCGCTGCTGCTGGCGAAACTGTGGACGGTCTACCCGCGGCTGTGGGAGTGGCCGCCGGTCCGTACGGTCGCACACGCGTTGGAGCGGATTTCGATCATCGTGCTCATCGGCGGTGCGCTGTTCCAGCTCTCCACCGGGATCGCGAACATCGCCCAGTGGTACCCGTTCCATTTCTTCTTCACGGTCGCCCACTACTGGGCCGCGTGGGTGACGATCGGCGCGCTGCTCGTGCACGTGGCGGCGAAGCTGACGGTGGTGCGCGTCAACGTCGGACGCGGCAGGGTCCACGGCGTCGCCGTCGAAGGTGTCGCCCTCGAAGGTGTCAATCGTGACGGCGGCGCCCTCGAAGGGGTCAATCGTGACGGCGGCGATCTCGAACCGGGCGGCGTACCGGTGCGGACCAGCTCGCCGGAACCCGACGGTGACGGGTTGTCCCGACGCGGCTTCGTCGGAGCGGTCGGTGCGGCCGCTGGAGTGATCACGGTGGTCACCGTCGGTCAGGCGGTGCCCGGTCTGTCAGAGTTGGATCTGCTGGCCCCACGCAAGCCGACGGTCGGACCACAGAACCTGCCGGTCAACCGCACCGCAGCCGCGGCCGGGGTCGCCACCGTGGCGCGCGACCCCGGATACCGCCTGGAGGTCGTCGGCCCCCGGCCGCTGCGGTTGAGCCTGGCCGACCTGGCCGCGTTTCCCCAGGCCACGTCCCATCTGCCGATCACCTGCGTCGAGGGGTGGAGTGCGGATGCCACCTGGTCGGGGGTTGCGCTGCCGCAGCTACTGGATCGGGCCGGCATTCCGCACGACGCCACGGTGCGGGTCGAGTCGCTGGAGAGCGGCAGCCTCTACAGCACGAGCGAGGTGCGTCCACCGCACGCCCGGGACTCGCTCACCCTGCTGGCCACCGGGCTCCGAGGCGAGCCGCTGGCGCTTGACCACGGCTATCCGGTCCGCTTGATCGCCCCGAACCGACCGGGTGTCCTGCAGACCAAATGGGTGCACCGGGTGGTGATGGTATGAGTGAGTCCGCCGGGCGCCGGGCGCCGGCATGGCGTGCGGCGGTGCTGGGGCTCCGTGTCCTGCTGGTCGGCGGTGGCATTGCCATGGTTGGCGTCGGGGTGTTCGGGGCGTTGGACGCGCACCTTGCGGCCAATCCGCCGTACGCGCTCGGTTGGGGGCTGGTGGCCATCGCCGTCCACGACGCCCTGCTGGTCCCGGCGCTGGCCGTGATCGGTCTCGTGCTGACGAAGCTGGTCCCGGCACCGTACCGGGCCGTGATACAGGCAGCGTTGATCGTCAGCGGCTCGGTCGCGTTGGTGTCGTTGCCCCTGTGGCGGGGGTATGGCCGCAAACCCGACAACCCGTCGGTCGACCCGCTGGCCTACGAGCGCAACCTCATGATCCTGCTGGGCGTGGTCTGGGTGATTGCCGCGGTCGTCATGTTCCGCCGCTGGCTACTGGTCCGCCGTCGGCCGGGAGCGACGGCGGTGCCGCGGTCAGAATCCCGGCGTGATTGACGAGCCTGATCGTGTGATCGGGTCGGGTGATTATCGATGCCCCGCGCCGCGGATTCGTCTAGAAAAAGGGAGTCCAGGTCGACGAGACCAGGCCGGGCGAGGGAGATCTCAGGATGCCGACCGCCGATACCACTGTGCACGCCGTCGACGCGACGCCCGGTGGGGAGCGTCCGGGCGGCCCGGTCGAGGTTCCCTGGTCGGTGCTGTCGGACTATCGGTGTTTCGGGTGTTCGCCGCACAATGATCAGGGCCTTCAGCTGCAGTTCCGGACCCATCCCGAGGGCTTGCAGGCCCGCTTCACCTTCGGGCGGGCACATGAGTCGTACCCCGGGGTCGTGCACGGTGGCCTGGTCGGAGTGGTCTGTGATGAGATCATGGGCAACCTGATCGTGCTCCAGGTGGGTCTCACCGCGTTCACCACGGCGATGAAGGTGCGTTACGTCTCACCCTTGTTCGTCGGGAGGACGTATGACTGCGTAGCCCGGATGCGACCGTCGCGTGTGGAGCAGACCGGAGTCGGCCTCACCCATGCTGCGGCCGAGATTCTCGATCTTGATGGTGCGACGATGGCCACTGCGACGGCCAGTTACCGGCTTGTCAGTCTGGAAGAGGCGCGCCGGCACCTGACCCTGGCTGACACCGACGCTGACCGTCTGCGCGATGCCATGTCTGTTGATGTTGCTCCTGAGAATACGGAGTGATTGTATGGTGACGGTGTGCATCGGATCCCGTCCATGTCCATCGTCGCCAAGTTTTTCATAAGTTTTTCATTGGTTTTCTTATTGTAGATAGAGTGCGAGTCATATAAAGTGCGGTGCCTCTTCAGGGTTTTTCAGCGGATGCCGGCCGCCGACGGCGGGAGTATTCCTCAAATATTACTTTGCGTCATCGATTTTTGTCGCAGCGCCAATGGCTGCTTGCTGACAATCGGTTGTCAGAGACGTACGCAATGTTTTCAAGCGCGTTGTTCCACCTGCTCAGAGGGTGTGTCGCGGGTGGTGGGTAACCTCTCGTGCGCACGGAAACTGATCAATGTATCGCCGTGCGTGGTGGCCTATAGGCGACCTGATAGTGACTCTGCGTGATAGTTGGTCCTGATGTACCGGCGGGATAACGCAGAGGTTTCGGAACGCCCTTTGCACACAGCGGCATTTCATGCAACGCTGTTGTCCGAACAGCGAAGTCGCAGGGGTATCGTTCTCCGCCAGACGGTCGAGGGTGTCGCCACCGCCTCGCCGAGTACTCGGGAGGCCAGGTCCAAGGGGGATGAGCTGGATCGTACGACCCGTGTGACGGCGGTGGTCTGGGGAATCCTGCCGCTGTTATAGTGAGCCGGCTACACCTCAAGGCGTGAGTGATACGGCGATCCGCGGAATTGACGGGTGCCGTGAGTCGCCTGTTTTCGCGTTCTTTCCAGGCTGGTCGGGCACCTCTCTGTCGCCGCTGGCGAGCGCCAACAGCGCAGGTCGGGGGCATCAGGCGTTGCTGCGCGCCGGTGGAGACCTGGGCATCTATGCCTTGATGGAGAATCTATGTTCGAATCGCGTGCGGCCGATCACGCGTTGAGCGGAAGTACTACTTCTAAGGTTTTCGACATGCTGTCCGGCGTGTTGACCGACGTTGTCGGTCTGGCATTCGTGCTGTATCTCGCTGCCGCTGTGGTATGTATTCTTCTGGCCCTCCTCCTGCGCGTCCGCGGTCGTCTCGGGCATACGTCGGCCGAGCGTTTCAGCGTGACCGAGAGTATCGGCCGACCAGCCGGACGACGGGTCAGCCGATGAGCCGGCCGTGCCGTGTACGGAAAGCTAAGATTTCCACGGAATTTCGCCGTGGTTTCGTCCTCCTCCTGCCTGTTGCCTGGTACCTGGCCGTTCCAGCGACCGCGCAGGCGCAGGCACCACGCCGGGCGGGCACACTGTCGGCGGGGTCGTTACTCGGCCAAGGGGTCGATGCCGCGTGGTTACTCGCCGCCGGGTTGATCGTCATGGGTTTCCTCTACCTGGTGACGATGCTGTTGCTGTCCCGCACCCACCAGCCGCCGCCGCAGGCTGTGCCCGCCGGGCTGTTCTACGTGTTCGTCATGCCCTGCCTCAACGAGGAGGCGGTGATCGGGGCGAGTCTGCGGCGCTTGCTGGCCACCGCAAGGGACGACATTCGGGTCCTGGTGGTCGACGACGGTTCGGACGACGCTACGTCCAGCATCGTGCGCGGGGTCGACGACGAGCGCCGGTGGCTGTTGCGGCGTGATCTGCCCAATGCCCGGTCAGGCAAGGGCGCTGCCCTGAACGCCGCCATCGCCCACCTCCGCGTTCGCGATGAGGTCGCCACCCGCGACCCGAACAACGTGATCGTCGTTGTTGTCGACGCGGACGGACGCCTGGATTCCCATGCCGTCGACGTCGTCGCGTCGTACTTCAGCGACCCGCGTACAGCCGGCGTCCAGACCGGCGTCCGCATCAACAACCGTCGTGGCAACCTGCTGGCCCGTATGCAGGACATGGAGTTCGTGATCTACACGGACATCTTCCAGCGCGGTCGGGCTCATGTCGACAACGTGGGGCTGGGTGGCAACGGCCAGTTCGTGCGGCTTTCAGCACTGCGGTCACTGGGCGACGAGCCGTGGACGCACAGTTTGACCGAGGATCTCGACCTCGGGGTCAGGTTGCTGCTCGCGGGTTGGCGCAACCGGTTCTGCCCGCAGGCCGACGTCCACCAGCAGGGCGTGGTGAGACTTCGTCGGCTGCTGCGCCAGCGCTCGCGATGGTTCCAAGGGCACCTGCAGTCATGGCGGCTGATACCGCGGGTGATTCGGGAGGCGCGGCTCCGCAGCCTGCCCGACATGCTCTTCCACCTGTCGAGCCCATTATTGATCTTATTGGCGTCCCTGCTCACACTCGCGTTCGGATTCTCGACCGCCGCGGTTCTGGCCGACTGGTTCGCCGGTGGGCCCAGCCCCGATCCGAGTTTGTTCGCCGGTGCCTACCTGATGGCCGCCGTTCCGGCACTGATCTGCGCGCTGGTCTATCGCAGGCAGGAGCCGCTCTCCGGAGTCGGCGTCCTGCGGTTGATCGGTTACGGCCACCTCTACATCCTGTATGCCCTGGTCTGGTTCGTCGCCGGCTGGTGGGCGATCGCCCGGATGCTCAGCGGCCGCAACAGCTGGCACAAGACCGTCCGCAGCCCGGAGGAAAGTCTGCCTGCACCAGCCCTTACACCCGCCCTTGCGGCCGCGAGTGCAGCTGCGGTGGCGGCGACCATGGTGACCAGCGAAGACGTCGGTCTGGCGGCATCGCCGGAGCACGCCGGCGAGCCGGTCCCCGTCGATGGATGACGTCGGTGCGACCGTTGCTGCCCGCTGATCCGCCCGACGGCGCCGACACCAGCCGGGGGCGTGGGCCGGCCGGCTGCGGATCCGGACTGCTCGTCCGGCTGGCCATCCTCGCCGTTATCACGCTGGTCAGTCTGCTCGCCCTGATCGGGCTGCTGGGGATGTGGCGGCTCACCGGCCTGTTCCAGGAGGACGACGAGATGGTGCGCTGGGTGGACGGCAGCCGACATGGCGCATGGCTCGCGGTCTTCGACGGCTATGGCCAGACCACAGGCTCGACGGCAGGCCCGACCGTGGAGCCGACCACAGGCCGCACCGTTGACGATGAGGTGATCTCGCTGGCCCCGAAATCGGCGGTGGGACCCGGCGCGACCCATGCGGCGCTGGTGGTCAGTGCCGACCGCTACACCGACGTCGACGTCACCGCCCAGCTGCGCACCGTCCGCCAGCTGCGTACGCCTGGGCCGCAGCCCTGGGAGGTCGGCTGGGTTTTGTGGCATTACACCGATATCAGCCATTTCTATGCGTTCACCCTTAAAACCAACGGCTGGGAGATCAGCAAGCAGGATCCGGCCTATCCCGGCGGGCAGCGGTTCCTCGCCAGCGGCGAGGTGCCCCGCACGACCATCGCGACCTGGCACACGGTCGGGATCACCCAAGCTGGCGGCCGGATCACCGTTGCCGTCGACGGAGCCGTGATCGCTGATCTCACCGACCCGGAACGCCCCTACCTCGCCGGCGCTGTGGGTCTGTACTGCGAGGACTCCGACGTGGAGTTCCGCCGGATCCACGTCGGTACGG
>NZ_CAUVXI010000042.1:30700-31593 GCF_963555845.1 Protofrankia sp. Cas8
ATCCCCCGCCCACCCGCCCACGCTCATGACTTTCCCGCGCCGATCCCGCATCCCTGACCCGATCCGCATCCCTGACCCGACACGGACAAGGACCGACGAAAGGACATGTTATGGCCACAAAAACATCGACCCGTCCTGACAGTGGGCCAGACCGTACCGTCCTGGTGATTTACGGCACCCGTCCAGAAGCAATCAAGATGGCACCGGTGGTCCGTGAACTGGCGGCCTCGCCGTTTTTCCGTCCCGTCGTCGCCGTCACCGGCCAGCACCGGAGCATGCTCGACCAGGTCAACAACCTGTTCGGCATCGTTCCCGACGTCGATCTCGACGTCCTCCAGCAGGGCCAGACGCTCGCCGGGGTCACCACCCGGTCGCTCGGCGGCCTGGAGGCGGCCATCACGGAGATCCAACCGCACATCGTGATCGTCCAGGGGGATACGACCACGACGTTCACGGGCGCGCTCGCCGCCTTCTACCTGGGGGTTCCCGTCGCGCACCTGGAAGCGGGCCTGCGCACGAACGACCCCACCTCACCGTTCCCCGAAGAGATCAACCGTCGGCTGACCACCCAGCTCGCCGACCTGCATCTGGCGCCCACCCCCACCAGTCGTGACAATCTCCTCGCAGAGGGCGTCAAGCCGGACACGGTTCTCGTCGTCGGCAATACCGTGATCGATTCGTTGCTCTGGGTTGTCAAGGAGCCTGTGCCGAAAGACGACCCGTTGCTGGCGGAGTTGGAGCGCAACGCTTCCGGCGACCGGCCCGTGCTCCTTGTCACCGCCCACCGGCGGGAATCCTGGGGCGAGCCGATGCGCAATATCGGCGAGGCGCTCGCGCAGCTCGCGACGGAGCGGCCAGATCTTCTGATCGTCTTTCCGATCCATCGCAACCCC
>NZ_CAUVXI010000043.1:0-28897 GCF_963555845.1 Protofrankia sp. Cas8
GGCATGCGCCTGGTCGCCGCGGTGATCGTGACGATGTAACCGAGCACCGCCGGAGAAAGGTGGACGCGGCGTGCGATGTCGGCCATCCGGACCACCTCGGCGCTGGAAAGTACCGGGTTCACCTCATTGAGCGTCTGGCCGCGGGCCCGGTTCTCCAGGATCTCCACCTCGGCCTCGTGGCGCGGATAGCCGATTTCCATCCGGATCATGAACCGGTCAATCTGGGCTTCGGGGAGGTCGTAGGTACCGCCGTGTTCCACCGGGTTCTGGGTCGCTATGACCATGAAGGGTCGGGCCAGCTCATAGGAGACGCCGTCCACCGTGACCTGGCGTTCCTCCATGACCTCCAGGAGCGCCGCCTGCGTTTTCGGCGAGGCACGGTTGACCTCGTCGGCAAGCACGATGTTCCCGAACACCGCTCCGGGCCGGAACTCGAACTCCCGGCTGCGCTCGTCCCAGACCTGCACGCCGGTGACATCGGTGGGAAGCAGGTCGGGGGTGAACTGGATCCGGCGCATCGTTCCGTCGATGGAATTCGCGATGGCCTTGGCAAGGGAGGTCTTCCCGACCCCGGGAACATCGTCGATGAGCAGGTGGCCCTCGGCCGCCATGCACACCAGGGCAAGACGAATGACATCCCGCTTACCCCGGACGAAAAGCTCGACGTTACGGACGAGTTCCTCGTAGCGTTCGGCGAACCATTCGACTTCGGACACGCTCGCCGAAGGGTCGGTCATGGGCTTCTCCCCCCAGGAATCACACGGCAAGGGCCATGGTAGAGGCCATCCCGGCCGTGGGGAACGAACCGAAAGGGCAAAGTTGTCCGCACCGTCGGGTGCTCTGATCGTCCCTGCGGGCAACGACCTGCGACCGGTGGGCACAGGCATGTCGAACCGTCGTATGGTCGGGGTGTGCCATCGCTGGTGGCGGGCGGGGACGTAAACAGCGGCCGGAACTGTAGGGAGCTGGAGGGAACGGAGTCGGTATGGATCCCGAACTTCGTCTCCACGAGACCCGGTTGCAGGTCCGGCCGGGTGAACTGGTACAGACGACGGCGACGGTCCGCTACGACGGCGACCTCGTCGAGCGGTACACGTTTGACGTGTTAGGGGCGGCGTCGGGGTGGGCCGAGGTCATCCCAGCGGAGATCTCGGTCACCCGCGGGGTTGAGGAAACCGTTCAACTGCTGTTCCGGCCGCCGACCGGCCCGGGGACACCGGTGGGAAAGATACCGTTCGCGTTACGGTGCCGCTCGCGGGAGAACCGCAACTGGGTGGCCGTCGAAGAAGGCGACATAACGGTCGGCGCGATTCACGAGATCACGGCCGCCGTCATCACCACGAAAGTGCGGCGCGGGCGGTGGACAGCCCGCTGGATCGCGCGTTTCGACAATCGCGGTACCGCCCCGGCCCTACTCCGCCTGTCCGTCCCGGACGAGGACGGCGCGCTCGGCTACGCCCTCACGCCGACGAGCGTCGAGGTCCAACCGGGCGGGTCCGGTGAGGTGTTCCTCAAGGCACGGGCGGTGCGGCCGTTCCTGCGCGGCACCATGGTGCGCCACCCCGTCCGGCTGGTCTACGCGAGAACCGACGAAACCCGAACCGACGAAGCCCGGACGAACCAAGCCCGGACGAACCAGGCCCGGACGAACCAGGCCCGGACGAACCAGGCCCGGACGAACCAGGCCCGGACGAGCGGAGCCGACCGACAGGTGGTCGAGGGCCAGCTCGATGCCGTCTTCGAACAGGTCCCGGTCATACCCAGGGCAGCTGTCAAGCTGGCCGGCGCGGCGCTGGTGATCGGTATCGTCGCGACAGCCGGCGCAGCCCTGCTGACCCGGGCGCCGACGAGGACGTCGACACCGACCGCGGCCGTGACCGCCGCGACCGCACCCGTGGCCCCCACCAGCCCGAGCCCCACCCCAAGCCCGAGCGTCGGACCGACAACGAGTGTGGGACCGACAACGAGTGTCAGCCCCACCGGCGCCGCTGGGCAGGTAGAGCCGCAGGGGATCTACGTCATCTTCCACGCCTTCGCGATCGACGACCGCGTCGCGACCGACAACCAGGCCGCGCAGCAGTTCATCAGCGACATCCAGCGGTTGCCGGATGTGGGAGTGGTCCAATTGATGGACAGCCGCCGGTCACAGCGGCTTCGCGAGCCCACCGACAAGCCCGATCAGGGCGAGTACGTGGTCCTCAAGGACGGGTTCGCCAGCTATCAGGACGCGACAGGCTACTGCGCGAAGGTGCTGCCCGCGCTCAGGCAGTCGGTAAAGGGCGCCAACTGCTACGCCGTGCCCGAGTGAACGCTCACTTTTAGGATGACCAACGCGCTATGACCGTGTACCCCGGCGGCGTCCTCCGCTGCGCTCCTCGCTCGCTGGCGCTCCCTACGATGCTCGCTTTGGCCGCCGCCTCATGACCGTGTACCCCGGCGGCGTCCTCCGCTGCGCTCCTCGCTCGCTGGCGCTCCCTACGATGCTCGCTTTGGCCGCCGCCTCATGACCTATGCCCTCGGCATCGACGTCGGGACCACGTTCACCGCGGCCGCGATCTGGCGGGACGGGCGGGCTGAGGTCGTCGACCTCGGCGAACGCGCGAGGACGGTACCGTCCGTGCTGTTCCTGCGTGACGACGGAGTAATGCTGGTCGGTGAGGCCGCGGAACGGCGTGCCATAACCGATCCGTCCCGGGTGGCAAGGGAGTTCAAGCGCCGGTTCGGCGATGACGTGCCGGTACGACTCGCCGACACATGGGTGGGGATACCCGACCTCGTCGCCGATATGATCAGATTTGTCGTCAGTAAGGTCACCGAGCGTGAATCGCAGGCGCCGGGCCATGTGATGCTGACCCGCCCCGCCACCTGGTCCGGTCACCGCCAGGACCTGATGGAACAGGCCGCTGGGCTCGCCGGCCTCACCGACGTCGGGCTCCTTTCGGAGCCGGTGGCAGCCGCGGGACACTACGCGGCGCAGGACCGCCTCACCCCAGGCGATCATGTCGGTGTCTACGATCTCGGCGGCGGCACCTTCGACGCGACGGTGCTGCGAAAGACCGACGGTGGTTTCGAGGTGTGCGGCGAACCCGGCGGTGACGACGACATCGGTGGCATCGACATCGACGAGGCCGTCCTCGACCACATCGCGCGGACGGTCGGCCCGCCCTGGCAACGCCAGGATCTGACCGACCCCGAGACGGCCCGTGCGGTCGCCCAGGTGCACGCCGCAGCGGTCGCGGCCAAGGAGGCGCTGTCCGCCGATACCGAGGCCGAGATCCCGGTGATCATCCCGGGTTGCAACCGGACCGTCCGACTCACCCGTGATGACCTGGAGGAATCCGTACGGATCATGGTGTTGCGAACCCTTGACACGTTCCGGCGCACGTGCCGTTCCGCCGGGGTGGAGCCGGCGGACCTCAACCGGGTCCTGCTTGTCGGTGGGTCGAGCCGCATTCCCCTGGTCGCCCGGCTGGTCGAGCGGGAGTTCCGCGTGCTGGTGACGGTGGACACGCACCCGAAGTTCGCGGTCTGTCTCGGCGCGGCGATCGCCGGCGGCGCACGGCTGTCACGGCGGGCACCGCAGACACCGCGGGTTCAGCGGGTTCAGGGGGCACCGCAGACACCGCAGCTCCGCACGATGGCGCGGCCCGCCGCGACCCCGTCCGATGCCGACGTTCGCGGCAGTACCGACACCAGTCCCGATACGCAGGCCACCGACCGCGGCACCGCGCGAAGCGCCGACAGTGCCGCGGCGGCCCTGGCCGCGGACCTGCTCGCGCCGCTGCCCGTTCCGGCCCGGCCAGCTGTGACCGTCGAGGTCGACCTCACCCAGGCCGGGCTCGACGAGCCCTACGACCAGCCACTGCATCCGCCGCAGGTACGCACCCGCGACGTCCGGCTGACCGACCGCGACGAACCGCTGCGCATACACCTCGGACCGTCGGACGAGGGCTACCGCAACCAGAGCCGGCGCGTGGCCGCGGTGGGTGGACTGATCGCGCTGATGGTGATCGCGGCGATCCTCGCCGCTGTGTTCGCGGCGACCGGGCGCCCATCGTCGTCGACGTCCGCCCCGCAGTCCTCTGGTCCAGGCAGTACAAGATCCACCGGACCGGCCGTGGGCTCCTCGACGGTCGCCAGACTCACCGCAGGCCTGCTGACGGCCGACGCCGCGCCCGGCAGCGCCGTGTACGGGTTCACCGACAACCCGCGCGGCGGCCGGGTGGCCGTCGGCAGTGGGTCCGGCAGCGGGTCCGGCGGGTCTGACCGAGGCCCGGCAGCCTGGTCATCCGATGGCACTTCGGCCTGGACCCCCGCAGTGGTGAGGTCACCGGCCGGTTCCGGACCGGGCGTGATGACCGGCGTCGCCAGCATCGGCGGCCGGCTCGTCGCGGTCGGATGGACCGCACCCCCGGGCGCCGGACCCTCCCAGGCAGTACCGACAGCATGGGTCTCCCCGGATGGGCGGACCTGGCAGGCGGTCGGCGGTGATCCCAATGGCAGCCCGGGGCAGATGAGCGACGTCGTCGCGGTGCCCGGCGGCCTACTGGCCGTCGGCGTCGACCGCGGCACCGATCACGACGGGGATGTCGCCGTGTGGCGCTCCACCGACGGCCAGACCTGGCGGCGGGAAACGGTGACGGGGGCCGGCGGTCTGGGCACCCAGACCCTCGACCGGGTCGTGGCGCTGCCCGGCGGCACCCTGCTCGCGGTGGGTCAGGAACCCGAGGGTGCCGGTACATCGGCCCACTTCCGGCGGTCGGCGGACGGAAGAGGTTGGCAGGACGTCCCGACCGACCTACCGCCCGACGCGGTCGTCACCGTCCTGGCCCTCACATCCAACGGTCGGCTGATGGCCGGTGGGTCGATCCTCGACACCCCCGGCAGGCGCCGGCCGGTGATCTGGCTCTGCGACGAGCAACTGCGGGGCTGCCAACAACAGGACATCATCCCGGCGGAGCAAGCGCCTCCAACGGCAACGCCGAGTATCAGGATGTATGCATCATCTGTCACCGGTGCGACCATCACCGCCGCCGGCACATCCACATCCGATGCATCCGGTGACTCCCGCGCGACCGTATGGACCCTGGTGCTCGACCAACCCCGGTGAGACGCCACCGGCCGGTAAGACGGCGTCGGCCAGGGTCGACGCCACAGGCATGCCAGTCACGGACCGAGACCAACCTATCGCAGTCCCGGCTTACCCGGCAGCACCACGTCCGAGCCGCAGTTGGCGCAGGTGAAGCGGGTCGCAGCCAAACCTGACGCCGTCGCGGTGGGCTCGGGATCAAGCAGCTGGTGCTCGCCCTGGCAGGTGCCGCAGTAGCACGCATCCACCGGGCCCTCGCCCGGCACGGGTTGCGAACGGCCGGGTCGGCACAGCCCGCCGGCCGGCAGCGGCGGCACCCGCGGGGTCTCGTCGACGTCATAGGTGATCTGCCAGTCCGTCACCGTCAGCTCGCCGGGCGACGCAGCGATGAAGGTGACGGGAACCTCGGTGATCGCCACCGCGTCCAACGTCACCCGCCCGAGTCGCAGTACCGACCCGGGCGGCAGGACGACGCGCACCTGCGCCGTGTCCGCGCCCGCGGGGGCTTGACCGATTCTGAGCTGCGGGGTCGCGGCCGAGGATGTGAGCGGCACCGACAGCACCGGCCCGGTCGAGCTCCCGGCGGCCGACCAGAGCACCTCCACCGACGGCGCCACGCCGTCCGCGGACGGCGTTGTCGCGTCGATCAGGAGGCGATACCGGCGACCGGCCTGCACGCTCGCCCGCTGCGCGACCGTCACCGCGACGCCGGCGCCGTTGACCAGCAGCACGTGATCTGACGCGGCCGTGGCGGCAAATCCGGCGGGAGCCGGCGGGCTGACCTCCCAGCCGGCGAACACGTCGCCGTCGAGCGCCAGGTTTCCGTTGGTCAGCACGTTCTCGGTGGCGCGCAGCGAGACCTGGTCCACCACGGCCACCACCCCGGCCTGCGCTCGGAACCGCAGTTCCACCTGCTCGGCGCCGGCAGGTGCAGCCAGGACGGCGCGGTGCGGCTGGAGCTCCGGCCGCGGCCGCACCGCCGGCTTCCGGGGGAGGTGCGTCATCGGCCCGCTGCCCTTCCCCGTAGGCCCCGCCAGGATCGGCACCTCGTCGGTGCGCTCGACGCTGCACCCCGGCCCGCGCCAGTGCAGCTCGGCGCTCGCGCCCGAGACCGAGGCCAGGGCCACGAAGGTCAGCTCGTACCGGCATCCACCGGAGACGGGCATGACCTGGGCGAGCGCGGCCGTCGCGGCCGGCGGCAGGTCGTCGCCTACCGCCGGCCGCGCGCCGATCACCGCAACCCGACCGCCCGGCGGTAGACACCAGGGCCGGACGGTACCGGCCGTGACCACCCAGTCCTCGGGCAGCAGGGCACCGGCGGTCAGCACGGTTAACCTTTCCGTGCTTTCCGTGCTTTCCGTGCTATCAGCGACGTATATTCGCTCGCCGTCCGGTGTGATCACGCAGTCCACCGGCCCGTGGCCGACCGTCACCCGATCCACGACGCGGGACTGCGCCAGGTCCACGACCGCCACAGCGCCGGTGGCTTCCAGGGTCACGAACGCATGGCGCCCGTCCCCGCTGACCGCGACGCCCGAGGCCGTCGACTTGTCACCATCGCTCAGGCGCAGGTCTAGGCTGCGGACCGCTGCTGACGCCAGGTCGACGACGCTCAGCGAGGCGGATCCGGAATGCACGACGGCGGCGGCGCGACCGTTGGCGCTGAGCGCGCATCGGGTCGCGGCGGGGGCCAGCGGGATCCCCGGCCCCTGGACGGTGAGCCGCCCGGTGTCGATCGCGACCAGCGCCGAGTCACCGTCCCCGCGGGTCAGAACCCACAGCGTCGAGCCGTCAGGGCTGACTGCCAGGTCCACGGGCGGCTGGGTCAGGATGGCCTCAGCGCCCCAGAGCTGCCCGGCGCCCCCGAGTTGGGTGTCCCCGGCGCGGACGTCGGACGCCGGCACGGCGACGACGCTGTGCACAGTCGTGTCGTCGCCGCCTACGACCATGACGCGGTGTGTCCCTGCCAGGTACAGGGTCGTTCCCTCCACGGCCGGCGCCACTGCCGTCAGACCGCTGTGGGCCAGCGTGGCGGTCGTGGTCAGGCCGGTGCCGGCATCCAGCGTCACCAGGGTGACGCCGTCGAGCAGAAGATAGCCGTAGCGCCCGTCGGGGTCGGCGGCAAGGCCGTCCAGGGAATGACCCGTGTCCATGGCCACGGTCGAAACCGCGACGTGGTCGGCGAAGACATCGATCGCGGCCATCCGTGCGAGAACGGTCCCCCCCACCACCGCCGCCGCTTCCAAACCCCCGGTGCCCTCGGCCGGCGCACCACCGGCGACGAACGCACGGCAGCCATCCGCGGCGACCGCGACCCGCCGCACCGGGAAGCCGACACCGTCCAACAGCCGCGACCCGGTGGGCAGCTCCGCCGTCCGCCGCCAGTGCGCGAAGTCACCGTTGCGCACGTGCTCACCGGTTGGGCAGCCCTCGGCACCGGGCGCCGCGGCCAGGACGGCGTTGACCCCGTCGAGGATCTCCTCGGCGGCCAGGTCGATCTCCACCCGGCCCAGCGGGGCCAGCCGCTCCAGGCCGACCCGACGCGCGGATGCGCCCTCCCCGACCTCCACCTCCACCGGCATCGTGAAGTGGGCGGGGACGATCCGCAGCCGGAACAGGCCGTCGGCGCGCTCGACGCCGCCGGCGCTCGCCTGCCGCCACGACAACCCGCCGTCCACGCTGCGCTGGATGACCGCAGCGTCCGAAGGAGCCGCAGCGGCCAGCACGCTCCAGGCCGCTTCCCCGCGCTCGATCTGGAGCGTCAGCCAGTACCGCTGCCCGGCGCGGAAGATGTATGCAACAGGCAGCAGGGCGTTGACCCACCGGGGCCCACCGTCCGTGCCGCGTTCGAGCCGCACGGCGACGGGGTGGGGTAGCAACGGCTCGTTCCAGGGCTTGCCGTCGGTGTCGGCCACAACGTCCAGCAGCAGTGTGGCCGTCGGGGTGGTCGCGGCCAGCAGCAGGTCGACGGCCGTGACCGCCAGGTCGTCGGCGAGCACGACTGGGCAGGCCAGGGACTCGGCAGCAGTGAGCGGCAGCGCACCGGCCGGGGTGACCGCTCCGGTCGGGCCGTGGCCGATCCGCGAGTCCTGGAAGGCACCGGTCGCCCTGGCCCGCGTGCCGGCGGGGACCAGCCGGGCGCCCGCCGGGACCGACAGGCGCAGCGCCACGCCGCCGGTCCGCGGGACGCCCGCGTAGTCGTAGGTCAGGGTCGCCTCGGTGAGGCCGCCTGGCAGAGCCGGCGTCGCCACGGTGAACTCCATGGCCAGCTCCAGCTCCAGCCGGCAGAGCGTGTCCGAGTGGACGACGAGCGGCAGCCGGTAGAACCCGTCCTCGACCACGGCCGTGGCGAGCGCCGCCTGCAGCGCGGCCGCCACGTCCGGGGTGCTTTCCGCACGTACCAGTTCGCCGGGACGGGACCAGAACGCCGGCTGCGAACCGGCGCGGGCCACGAGGTTGGACGGCGTCGAGCGCAGCGTCACCAGGCCGACCGCAAGCGGATTGGTCGTGTGCGTGAGCTTGAACTTCGACGCCGTCAGCCCGGGGACGGCACCGTCGGCAGCCAGCGTGAACACATCGGCGACGGCGTCGTTCGGGCTCAGCGGCGCGCCCCGGTTGTTCAGCCGCACATACACGCCACCGAAGTCCACCTGCAGCTCGGCACCGGTCAGGTTGCCGCCGCGGATCCGGGTCAGCGTGCGCCGCTGGTGAAAGTCCAGCTCGGTCCACCGCAGGCCGGGCATGTCGCCGCGGGACAGGGTCGCCCCCCAGGTCCCAACCTCGCCACTGAACGAGATGATCTCCTCGAACATCGGCGAACCCGCGGGCGCGACCGGAGTCAGCGTGAGCACGGCGGAACTCAACCGCGCCCCCTGCGGGATCGACCGCAGCCATACCGTGCGGTCGCCCTCGAAGGGCGCGCCGGCGCCGTCGAAATGCTCACGCCGCCGCATCGCTTAGACCTTCAGCAGGACGAGGACCTTGAGGTGGTCCGTAGGGGGTGCCGGGAAGTCGTCCCCGTCGTTGTCATCCTGGGGCACCTTGGGCATGTCGAGCAGGGTCAGCCCGACCGACTGCAGATCGAACTGGACCGCCTGGACCTTCGACGGCGCGGGGAACGGCGGGCCGTCCTGTCCGTCGCCGCTACCCGTGTAGTTATGTGTCAACCGAGGGCGCATCTGGAAGTAGAGGTCGTCCCAGTCCCGGGCCAGCGCCCGGACGGTCCGGCGCTCGCCGCAGCAACGATCGAACCACGGGGAGTGGAAGTACTGGTCGTCGTCGAACCGGTCGTTGGGTGCGGCGTTGAACCTGCTCCAGAACTCGCTCTCCACCTCGTCGAGGGTGGCGTCGTCGGGCATCTGCACGCCGTAGAGCTCCAGCATGTGCTTCCACGGAATGTGGTAGGGATGCCCGGAGCCGGGGTCGATCTCCAGCGCTTGCAGGGCGCCCTCCGGGGTGTTCTCCGGGCGGTAGCGGATCCGGCTCTCGCTTCTGTGGTGCAGGTAGAACGTGGCCAACGTCCCGAAGACATGCCCGTCCTCGGCGGCGACGACCTTGAAGTAGTCCAACTGGAAGATGCTCACCAGCGGCCAGGTTCCCAGCCTGTGGTCGATCACGGACTCCTTGCCGCGCTCCAGCCGGCGGAACACGCTCAGGTACCCGGTGCGTTTGGGCAGCTGCCGCTGCACGTAGTCGAGGATCTGCGCGGCGAGGGCGTCCGGGGTCAGCCCGGCGAGCTTCTCGGCGTCCTGGGACTGCGCGACGCTGGTGATGCCCTGGACGGCTGTGGTGACCTGCCGGGCGATGTCCTCCTGGATCAGGTGCTGGAGTCGCACCCAGTCGTCCGCCGTGATCAGGTCGCCGGGCTTGCGGTCGATGTAGGGGGTGGTCTGCTCGGTCATCGGTTGCTCCAGGGGGTCGAAGGTGTGTGGGTGTGCCGATCGACGGTCACGGGCCGCTGTGGTCGCGGGTGACTCTCACCCGGGTGCCGGCGGCCTTCGCCTCGTTGACGCCGAGCGGGGATGGCTCGATCGTGCTGCGGCCGGTGAGCGACGCCGCCGGGCCGGCGACGATCGCCCGTGCCGACTCGAACCGAGCACCGTCGGCCGCCACCGACACGTCGAACCGGGCCGGGCCGGCCGGCCTGGCGCTGACATTGATCAGGTTTCCGTCCGGGCCGTTCTGTCGCGCCTGAAGCAGGATGAAGCCGGCGGCCCCCTCCTCGCGCAGATAGAGCCGGGCGTGGTTCGGCCCGCTGCCGCCGCTGAGGTGCCTCGGGGTGCGAAACGGCAGTGTCACGGCGCTGAAGCCGATCGGCAGCGTGACCACCGGCTCGGCGCGCAGCAACACCGAGCGCGCGTTGACGAGCGCGACGAGGTTGTCGTCGTCGTCCGGGGGCTCGGTGACCACGTGCTCATACAGCTCGGGCCGTTTCGGGTCGCTGGCGAACCGGGCTTCGTCGAACCGGCCGCCGAACCGGGCCGGCAGGTCGGCCGGCAGATTGACCTCGAATGCGCCGGGGGTGTGCCGCAGCCAGCTGAAGACCCAGCCAGACGGCGGGTTCACGGGTCCGCTCGCGGCGAAGACCGCTTGGACGGGCTCACCGCCGGTGATGTAGTCGCTGACGTCGAAAATCCCCGGCCAGCGGCACGGCCCACCGGCGAAGCGGGCCGCGTGGACGTCGTCGGGTGCGGTTCGGGCAGCGCCGAACACGGCGCCGTCGAGGCGGCTGCCGGCACACTCCAGCACCTGCCACCGGCTGCGGCCGCGCTCCAGGAGCAGGGCGTCACCCTTCACCGCCTGGCGGACGCGCGCGAGCCGGGATGGCCGCTCACCGTTGGTCACCTGCCAGGCAAGCGAATGCGGCTCGACGGCGGACTCCCCGATGGTGACGCCGGGGTACGACTCCGGTTCGTCGCCGGCGGCTGGCCCGGCCGGACGCAGCGTCACGTCGAACCGCCGGGACAGTGCGGTCACCAGCAGGAACGGCGGGTCCGCGCGGTGGAACGTGCCGACAACCCCGACCACCGCCCCCGCATGGTCGGCCAGTGACACCTCGCCGCCCGGCCGCGCCGCGAGCAGCAGGGCGCCGCCGGCATCCTCGAGCCGCCAGCCGTCCTCGGCGTGCACCAGCAGAGCGGTCAGCGCAACCGGATCGGCGTCTGGCCGGTCGGAGGAGTCGAAGCTGCCGGCGTCGACCTGCGCCGGGGAGACCTCCACGCTCAGCCCGGCGGCCCTGGGCAGGAGCTGGTCGACGGCCGGCGCCCAGGGGTTGTCCAGCGCCAGGCCGCCGCCGGGCACGCCGCATGGGCCGGCCCACAGCTTTTCGGGGGTCGGCACTCGCACCCACGCCCCGAGGTGCCCGGCACGAAGCTCGGTGGCCGGCACCGGGACCGGCACCGCGCCCGCCGGGGACTCGACCTGCGCGCGGATGGCGCCGTCCGGCGCCCGCCACAGCGTCGCCGCGTCCCCGGCTGCCAGTGGGCGCAGCAGTGCGACCATCCGGCCTGTATCACGTTCGATCAAGGCAGGACCGCCGTTGCCCTGCGGTGCCTCGACCCGGACCGTCAGGGACGCATCGCCGGCACCGTCGTTGTCGAGGATCACCGGGTCGCCGTGGTGCAGCCAGCGGACCGGCAGCGTCCGCTGGGCCGGCGGGTACTCGATCACATCCAGGCCGCGCAGCGGGAGGATCTCGAGCCGGCTGCCGGGACCGGTGGTCGGCGAGGTGAGCCGCAACCGCTGGTCCGCGGTTGCCGTCGCCAGACCGGGCAGCGCTGCATCGATGGCCGCGACCACCTCCGCGAGGGTGGTCTGCGCCGGCGAGACACCCGCGACGTCGATCTCCCGCGGCGGGTCGCCATCGACCCGAAGGAGGAGCCGGGAACGCTCCGACAGATCAGCCGGGGCCAACAGGTCGACCGTACCGGTGATCATGGCTGGCTGAGCGGCGAGGCCCGTGCTCTCCGGCGCCACGCCCGGCCCGAAGAGCACGGCGCGGGCGTCGCCGCCGGTGTAGGCCGAGACGGCGACGCGGCTCGCCGTCCCGGCCAGCGTGGATTCCAGCACCAGCCGGTTGTCGACGAACGAGGCCACCGCGGGCTGCATCGCGGCCTGCATCGCGGTGTTCACGGCAGCCGTCACCTCCAGGGCCGTGACCTTCGTGAGGTCGGCGGGGTAGGCGGTCTTGGCGGCGCAGTCCACGCTCACCTCGGGCCGGCCGTCCACCGACAGGACGAGGTACCGGGCCTGGCGCAGGTCCAGCGGCCCGCCGACGTCGGCCAGACCGGTGATCCGGGCCTGGCGGCCGTCGCTGCCGTGGTAGGTGCGCAGTGTGACGCCGAGCACCGCCGCGGTCGCGTCGTGGACGCCCTCGCCCTCGGGCGCCTCGATACGCAGCTGGGCGCCCGGTCCCCGGCTCGGCGAGACCAGCGCCAGGTGGGTCCCGTCGTGGGAGGCGAAGCTGCCGCCGAGCGCCACGTTCAGCATCGAGGCCAAGGCGCCGAGCGAGCACCGGGCACCCTCGTCGCCGGTGAGCGCGACCTGCACGGCGTCGGCCCCGTCGACGCCGATCCGCAGGGCTGCGTGCGGCGGCAGCTCCACGCCACCGCGCAGGTCGGTGACGGCGACGAACGTGACCCCGCCCGCATCCTGGCCGCGGGCGAACGTCGCGGCGTCGCCGAGAAGCAGCCGCCGGGCGTCCTGCGCCTGCGGCACCTCGAAGGCGATCCGGCTGGCCGGACCGTCCATCGGTGAGCGCAGCGTCAGCCTGCGGCCGTCGTGCGTGGCCACCGGTGGCTGATCGTCCGATTGGAGCAGTTTCTTGTTCAGCCGTGTGACGATCTCGTCCAGGACGGTCGCCCGCGGCCGCGACCCCGCGCAGTCGACGTCCACCGGCGGCGCATCGTCGACGGCGAGGCGCAGGTAGCGGGCCGAGGACAGATCGAGGCCGTGGCTGAGGTCGGCGGTGCCGGTCACAGCGGCCCGGCTCGCGTCGTCCCCGCGGGCACCGGCCCGGTCGACGCCGAACAGGGTCCGGGCCGCCTCGCCGGTGACGAACGCCCGGGTGACGAAGCGCCGCCGGCGTTCGGCGGAAACCGGCCGCACCTGCAGCCGGCTGCCACCGCCCGGACGCCGCGACCGCAACACGAGATGCACGCCGTCGTGGGTGGCACCATCGGAGCCGGAGCCCCCTGAACCGGGATCACCTGACCCGGAGCCCAGCGCGCGGTTGACCCGGTCGACCAGGTCGTCCAGCCACAGCCGCGGCTGCTCGCCGGTGCCACCGCGCAGGTCGATCCGGGCGAACCGGCCGCCGTCGACGGCGAGCTCGAACAGGTACCGTGCCGCGACCACCACGCCCGCGGACAGATCCGTCCCACCGGTGTAGTGGGCCACCGTCGCGGCGGCGCCTTCGGCCAGCCGCGGCGGCAGCCCGAGCAACACCGGGGCGGCGTCGCCGGTGACCGGTTCGAGGGCCACCTCGGCCAGCTCGCCGGTGCTCGGCGACGTGAGCTGGAGCCGGCCTGCGACCGCGGTGGCGACATCGGCACCGACCGCCGAGTTGATCGCCGCGACGATCTCGTCGAGCCGGGTGCGCTCCGGGACCGCACCGGCGCAGTCGACGGTCACGGTGGGCACGTCGTCGACCCGCAACCGCAGCTGGGACGCCTCGCGCAGGTCGACACCATCGCGCAGCTCGATCGTGCCCGTGACCCGCGCCGGCTGGGGGTCCTGTCCGGCGCGGGTGGTCACGGCGACGCCGAACAATCGCTCGGCGGCGTCCTGCGCGGCCGCCCGCCGCAGTTCGATCGTGCTCGCCGCTCCCAAGGTCTGCGAGATGAGGGTAAGGCGCCGGCCGTCGTGGGAGGCGACGCCCAACCCCAGCGCCGCGTTGATCGCGTCCCGGATGTGGTCGAGGAAGGTGTGCGCGGGGTCGTCGGCTGCGCAGTCCACCTCGGCCAGATGCACGCCGTCGGCAAGCAGGCGAAGGTAGCGGGCGCCGGTGAGGTCTGCGCCAGCGGCGAGGTCCACCGCGCCGGCCAGTACCGCCGCCGTCTCGTTCGTGCCGCGGTAACTCAGCGGCAGCAGGCCCAGCACTGCCGTGGCCGCGTCGTCCGGCCCCTCCCGCACCTCCAGCCGGGAGTCGGGGCCGGCCGTCGGGCTGCTCAGCACCAGCCGGCCGCCGGATGCGCGGGCGGCGCCGGCACCCAGCCGGGTGCGAAGGCGGGTGGTGATGTGCTCGAGCGACACGGCGCCGGCGTCGCCCGCGCCCTCGCTCAGGTTGACCACGGCGGGGGTGCCGTCGTCCACAACGACGTAGAGAAAGCGCTGGTCGCGCAGGTTCACGCCGCCGCGCAGGTCGGGGGTGCCGTGGATCTCGGCCCGCCGCGCCGGTGTGCCGGAGACGTCCAGGCTCGGTGTTCCCAGCAGCAGGGTGGCGGCGTCGGCCCGGTCAGCCTCCGCGGTCACCAGCTCGGCGTCCGGGCGGCGCCACCAGCTGTCCAGCTCCTGCGCGCCGTCCTCAATGGTCAACCCGAGCGCGTCGGCCGCCACCCGCAGCACACCGGGCACCGTGACCGTGCCGCCGAGCAGCGTGCGCACGTAGCGCAGGAGGTGCTCGCGGAACTGCTCGACGGTCTCGTCGCCGCGGGGGAGCAGCCCGTAGAGCGCACCGATCCGGGCGAGGTCGTCCACCTCGGCGGCACCGCGGTCGGCGAAGCCGACCCAGTGTGCCTGCATCACCTCGGCGAGCAGGTTCTCGCCGAGCTGCAACTCGCCGCCGAAGGCGTCGACGACGGCGCGCAGCGCCGAACGGGCCGCAACCGGGCGGAAGGTGCCGGGCAGGTACCCGAGGATGCGGTCGGTCTTGGTCGGCATCGCCTACTGCTCCCCCTGCTCCCGCAGCGCCACGTCAGCCGGCGCCATGTCCAGGACCACCCAGAACGGTTCGCTGACGCCGGTGGCGCTGACGACGGTGGCGCTGACGACGAAGGCACCGCTGTCGATCTGTTCGTCGGTCGCCGGGCTGCCGTCGGCGGCCTGGCACAGGCTGCGGTCGGGGATCCGCCGGCCGGTGGGTGGCAGCGCGGGCACCGTGCCGCCGAGTGCGGCCTCGACGGCGGCACGGCGGGCCGTGTCATCCCCGGCCGGGACGCCGGCCAGCGCGTTGAGGACGGCGTCGGTGAGCAGTGCGGCACCCGGGCTGCCGAGGTCCGAACGCCAGATGATCACGTCGGCCACCCGCACCGAGACGACGTCCGGGTCCTGACCGGCGGCCGCCAGCAGCCGCGTGCCCTCGGCGGGCTTGCCGCTGGTCAGCGTGTCGACGTACGCCTGAGCCCTGGCGATCATCGTGGTGACGACCTTCTCCTTGCCCTGCGTGGTCAGGCCCGGCCTGACCACGACCGCGAGCCTCGGGGTGAAGAAGACGTAGCGGGCGACCAGGCTGGCCTGCACGCCGGCCGCCCGGGTCTCGTGGACGGCGGCACGCAGCGACTCCATCCGCTCCGGTTCGGCCTCGACGAGGATCGTCACCGTGCCGAGCGGCGCCTTGGTGGGGTCCGGGTTCTCACCCTCCCAGACCTCGACCGGCCGGCCCCCGCCTTCGGAGATCACCCGGATCAGCGCCGCCAGCGTGGCCTGGCCGAGCGAGCGCAGCACGGACGCGGCCCGGGCCCGCAACTGCTCGTCGGTCTCGCCCGCGGCGCTGAAGACCGTTGGGTCGAAGTTGGTCACCCGGCTGATCCCGGCGACCGGGGCGAACATGTCGGTGATCGCGCCGGCCGGCACTGTGCCGGCCTCGCCTGGAAACGTGTCCTCGGCGCGGACCGGGAGGTCGATCCGTACCTGGCCGCGTTGCAGCGTGCGCTCCTCGGAGGTGGCGAACCGGACCTTCGCCGCGGCGGTGGTCACGACGGTGCCCGCCGGGATCGTGATGCTGCCGTCGACGCCGGCCGTGCGGAAGAACGTCACCAGCCCGACCGCCCGCTCCTTCGGCCTGCGGGTGATGCCGAGGATCGCCACGACCAGGTCCAGCGAAGTGCTCGTGGCGGTGTCGAGAAAGCCGGACAGGTACGCGAGGTTGATCTGCTTGTAAACGGTGGCGATCTCCCGGCCGACGGCCTCGGCCAGCGTGCGGGTCACGCTGCCGACGTTGATGTCGGTGATCGGTGATGGGCGCTCACCCGGGGGCAGCGCGTAGTCGACGTAGAAGGTGCTCAGGTCGTCCGGTCGCCGGCCGCCGTCCTGCCAGGCGACGGCGTTGCCGGCCTGGTCGTAGACGAAGTCGACCGACTTCTGGAACGTGTACCGGATGGTCGGCTTGTCGGGGGCGTCGGTGACGGTGCCGGTGACGGTGCCGGTGACGGTGCCGGTGATGGCGCGGACGTCGAGCGCCTGGCGGGTCAGCGGGTACCGGTCCTGCTTCAGATCGAAGATGATCTCCTCGTTGACGACCCCGCCGATGACGGCGGTGAGGATGTCGTCCACCACGTCCGGAAACGGCCGGTCGACGAGGAAGGCGCTGTCGGTGTTCATGCCGGCACACCCCCGTCGAGGAAGAACGGGAAAACCAGGTTCAGCGGGGTGTCCTCGTGGACGGGCAGCAGGCGTGCCGTGATGTCGATCCGCCACCGCTGCCGGGGATGCGAGACGACGTCGACCGAGAGCACCCGGGCGACCCGCGGCTCCGCGGCCAGTGCCACCAGGGTGAACATCTTGGCCCGGTTGCGGGTGGAGGATGTGTTGGGCTGCCCGATCAGTTCGTGCAGCCGCGAACCGTAGTCGGGATGGCCGAGCAGTGCGAGTTCGCCCTGGTGGGTGAGGAACCGCAGCAGCAGCGCCTGCCGCAGGTTGTCCAGCGTCGAGAGCGTCTCGAGGTCGGACTCCCCGGTCTGTGGGCGGCGCACGGTGAACAGGTCGCTGCCCCGGCTACGGTCGTCGGCCAGGTGCAGGTCGTCGAGCAACCGCAGGTCACTCCCCCAGCGCGGTTCGGTGACGTCCATCAGGGCGACCTCCGGTCTGTCATGGCGGCCACTGGTCGATCACGTAGGGTGCCGCGGGCGGCCCAATGATCAACAGGATGCCGGGTGGGCTGGGGATGCGGTCGCCGACCCGGACCAGGCCACGGCCGCCCACTGCGACGCCGGCGCTGGCCACCGGCCCGATCACCAGCGGGTACGGGAAACCCCAGACGGAGTTCACCATCAGGCACAGCGATCCAGCGGTGGCCAGCGGCATCCCGCCGGCCGTCACGAAGGGCGGAAAGACAGCCGTCACCGTGCCGGTGTCGGGCGGGCCCGACAGGCCGGGGGTCACCAGCACGGCGCAGCCGAGGGAGACAGGAGGTCCAGGCATCGTCGGCGCTCACGGCGAGAAGGACGTGATGCCCTTGACGTTGACGAGCGCACCCTGCAGCGTCGTCGCGCCCGTGGCCGCCACGGTGGCCGTCCCGGATGCCTTCAGCGTCGCCGACCCCTGGGCCTCGACGGTCACGTCGCCAGTGCCCTTGATCGAGACGCTGGCACCCTCGAGGGTGAGCGAGCCCGTTGCGCGAAGCGTCATGGCCTGGGCCGCCTCGACCGTAACGTCGCCATCCTGATTCAGGACGATCTTAGTCCGGCCGGTGACGACGGTGACCGTGCCACCGCCGCCGTCCGGTTGGTCGAGACGCAGCTCGGTCTTGCCTGCGGTGGCCCGGACTGCGCCGTCGGTCACCCGGACGGTGATCTTCGGTGGTAACTCGAAGATTAATTCCCGCGCCGGCTCGCCGTTGTCGGCCACGCGGACGGCGCCCTTGACCGTCCTGTCGTCGGCCTCGGCGAGTGGCAGCCGGAAGATCACCTCGTTCGGCTTGTTCGGCGGCGGGCGGTCCACCTCGTTGTACAGCCGGCCGACCACGATCGGCGCGTTGACGTCACCCCGGTCGAAGGCCAGCAGCACCAGGTCACCGAGGTTCGGGACGGCGACCGAGCCGATGCGCCCGGTGGCGATCGGGACCCGCCGCAGCAGCAGCCCGCTGCGCAGCCGGACGTAGCAGCCGTAGTTGTCGTCGTCCGATGTGGCGGTGTGCGGGTAGACCGCCTCGACCACGCCGACCTCGCTCACCCGGACGTTGCACAGCTCGTGCCGGATGATCTCCTGTAGGGTACTGACGATCGTGCTCATCGCCACCTCCTCATGATCATGACTCGATGCTCCGGAACCCGATCCGGGTGCGAAACCCGCTGTCCTTACGCAGGTGGTGTGTGACGGACCGGACCTGGTAGGTGCCGTCCATCCCGCGCTGCGGTGTCCCGGAGATCCGCACCGCGTCACCGAGACGCACCTGGGGTGCGCCGGTCACCAGCACCTCCCCCACCGTTGATCCCCGGGTGAGCTCGGTCAGCGCGGCCTGCGCCGCCTGCTGCGCGGCACTCGCCGTCCGTAGCACGCTGCGTTCCACCAGGAGCGTGGTGGCGCCCGACCCGGCGGTGCCGGTGTACGGCGCGAGATCCTTGGCCAGCCACGCCCACGAGTGCTCCCCGCGGGAGGCCCCGGGCGACTCCCCCACCGCGGTGACCCGGGTCGCGTGCGGCGGCCGCCGGTCCATCCGAAGATCCAGGATGTGCCGGCCGTACTCGAACACGTGCGACGCGCGGCCGCCGGTGAACACGGCGAACACCAGCCGCCCCTGCTCGTCGACGTAGCGGTCGAAGCCGCACAACGCGGCCAGCTCGCCGATGTGCCGGTAGGCGCTGCGCCGAGCGTCGACGACGTAGGCGGGGAAGGTGATACCGCCGTCGACCTGTGCCACCGCGACGCCGGCCGCACCGGCCAGCTCGGTGGCGATCGCACCGGCGGTACTCGCCTCGAAGGTCCGGTCAAAGCGGGTGTGCAGCAACGCCTCGGCGCCGCCGTGCCCCACCACCCGGCGGGTCCGCAGATCCGGGGCGGTGTCGACGATCGTCGTGGTGGTGACCTGCTGCGGGTCCTCGCCGTCGGTATAGCCGAGGGCGACGTCGAGCCGCTGGCCGACCTCGGGGCGGAACGAGCCGACCTGGCCCATGGCGAGGGTGACCCGATCGGCCGCCCCGGCCATGCCCAGCTCCACCCGCAGCTCGCTGACCGTGCTGGTGCCAGGAGTGGTGGTGCTGTCGACGACCGTGCCGGTACCACTCGGCGCGCCACCGCCGGTGCCGGTGCCCGGCTCGCGGAAGGTCAGCACGTAGGCGGGCCGCAGCAGCGCCGTCATCCGGCATCCCGAGGCTCGATGCCGTGCGCGGCCAGCAGGCTCGTGGTCAGGTGGAAGGCCGGGTCGCCACGGTGGGCGGCGTGCACGCCGGCCAGCAGCGCACGCAGCCGCTCGTCATGTTCGGCTGCGGGCAGCAGGATCTGCGTCGCGGCCGCGACGACCTGGTCGGTGTCGTCGCGCAGCGCCGCCAGCGCGAGGTCGGCCACGTGCGGGTACCCCTGCAACGCCAACCCCTCCAGGCTGGCCCAACGCGCCTGCGGGTCGGTCGAGCGCAGGTTGGCGAGGTAGACGCCGATCAGCGCCGGTCTCGCGGCCTCGGTGGCGAACATCTGGAGCCGGGCCACCAGCCGGCCCGACGGCGGTGGGGAGAACTGCCGCGCCACCCGCGCCACGAGCTCGTCCTTGGCCTGGTCGCTGAACCGGTCCACGGCGGTCAGCGCGACGAACGGCACCAGGTCCTCGGTCTCGAGGAGCTCGGCGAGCTCGTGCACCTCGTCCTCGGTGCTCATCTGGGTCTCCATCGGGTCTCCACGGTCAGAAGGCACGCAGGAAGTGCGAGCGGCGGATTTCGGTGAACTGGTTCAGGCCGTCGACGTCCGCGGCGTCCCACAACCGTTTGCTGTACGCGACGCCCACGAGGTTCGACGTCCCGTCGAGCATCAGGTTCTGGTTGGTGAAGAACTGGTTGCCCGCGGGCAGGGCCGGCCGCACGTAGTGGCCGGTGTTCACGGTGCCGGATTTGTTCGTCAGCACATGGCCCACCTCGTGCGCCGTCGTGTCCAGTGGTTCGGTCGCCCCGTTGATGAAGCAGGCGGCGACATCTGGCGCTCCAGCGAAGTCGATCTCGGGCCCGGACTCGCCGTGGTTCGTGGACGCCAGGCCACCCGTGTAGAACACCCGGATCGTGTGGGCCAGCGCCGGATGGGCGGCGGCAATGACGGCCTCGTTCGCCAGAGTGACCGACCGCGGGTTGTTGACGCCGGGTGGTGCCTCGATCAGCACCACGCGGTGCCCGACGCTGACGTAGGTGGCCACCAGCCGATCGCCGGGGGCGGGCTGCGAGGCGAGCGTCAGCCGGCCGGTGGTGAGGTCAAGCGCCACCTCGCCCGGACCCGGAACCCGGCCGGTCACCACCCTCAGCGCCATCTGTGCCCCACCGTGGTGCAACACCACATGGTTACGCGGATCGTCAACCACGGGCGGGCGCAGCAGCACGAATGCTCCCGGCCCGGTCAGGGACACGGTCTCGCCGGGCACCAAGCGGTTCTCCGATACGACGTCGTTGGCAGCCGTACCCGGTCTGACGACGGTTTCGACCACGATCCCGAGCCGGGCATAACACTCTTCGGCAAAACGCAGGTCCCGGGCGAAGATCGGGCTTGTCGTCAAGGTCGGCACCACCCCGTTCCCACCGGGAGCGACCCGCAGCACGAAGATCTGCAGGGGTAGCCGGCGCCGGTCGTCGGTGGGGGTTCGCGCGAAGACCGGCGTCGTCCGGGAGACCTGGACGCCGGGGACACCCCGCTGCGGGTACGTGCTGAGCACGCGGCTGCGTACGTCCGCGCGCCGCAACCGGTGGTTGCGCTGGTTGCGGGTCGCAACCAGGGGGGTAGCGGGCAGATCGGGGGGCAGCACGGCGGGCAGGCCACTCGGCGTCACCTGGTTCTGGTCGTCCTCGTCGGTCACCAGCAGCACGGCCCGGGAGATGAACACGCCCGAGCCTGCGGCCGACTCGACGAGGGTCAGGTGCCGGTCGGTGGGGGTGAAGAAGTCGTCGCCGTTCTCCCGCACGGTGCGCCACTCGATGTCGGTGGCGCCGCTGCCGGATCGCGACACGTCCCGCAGCCGGAAGTAGAAGCGCCGCGAGTCCGCGCCGACGAAGTTGGCGTTCTCCGCCTGGCCGATGGCCACGATGCCGGCCGCGTCGAAGGCATGGTCCCACAGCCCGACCCGCACGCTGGTCACCGCGGGTGCCGCGGCGGTCGCGGCCTCGACGACGTCGAGACGGCCCACGGTCATGGTCGCCCGGTCCCCCTCCGGCTCGATGCCGGCCAGCCCCAGGTGAAAGCCGGTGTCGCCGCCGAGCGGGCTGTCCTTGACGCCCTCGGCGAACACCCTGCGCTCGGCCGGCGGATTCACCGCCGGCAGCACGAGCGCCGCGGTCGCGGTGGCCACCGCGGTCTGGCCGGTGGCCGGCACCTCCTCGGCGAACGCCTGCACCCCGTCGGTGATCGGCGTCAGCACGAGATCACCGACAAAACCGGCGGGCACCGGCGGGCGAACCAGGAGCATGGCGCGCTCGTGGCTGAGATCGGGCAGCGCGGTGTGCAGGAAGCGGCCCGGGTTCAGCTTTACGACGTTCGCCAGCGGCGGCGGGTCGACGACCGGCGCCGTCCGGCTCGCGCAGACGTCGAGAGTCAACTCGACGGCGGTCATCCTGGCCTCGGCCGCATGCCCGGGCTGGCCCGCCACCGTGAGCGCGAGGCGCAGCTCGACGTCGTCCACCGCGGCGCTGGCGCGGCGGCCCTCGGCGAACAGCTCGATGCCGGCGCGCAGCTGCGCGGCGGTGAAGACGTTGTCGGTACCGTCGAAGGCCATTTCAGTAACGCCGACGGCGGGGTCGAAGAACCGGACGGCGTCACTGGAGCGGGTGAACGTCCCGGAGCCGGTGAACGCGGCGTCGACGCTGAGCCGGCACCACTGACGGGGCGGGTTACTGCCGGGCTTACGGACGACCACCGCCGTGGGTGCGCTGAGGCTGGGATGGACCGACGCTGCCGCCAGGCTGGTGACGACCACCTCGAGCACCGTTGCCGGGTCGGCCAGCCGGGCGCAGACGACGTTGCCCCTGGCCGAGCTGAGCGGCTCGCCCTTGCGGCGGGCGACCACCGGTGCCCGGACCTCAAGGGTGTAGACGCCGATCCCCTGGGGGTCGGTGAACGCGAACCGGCCGTCGGACCCGGTGCGGCCCGCGATCGGCCAGCCGCTCAGCGTGCCCCTACGGTGTTCATCGGTCATGATCTTGCCGCTTGGTGCGATCAGTACGAACGGCGTGTCCGCCAGCGGGCTGCCGTCCTCGAACAGGATGTTGCCGCTCACCGCGACATCCCCAGGCTCGGCCGGCTGGCGGGAGAAGCGCGCGGCGTCCGGGGTTGTGCAGGTCTCCTTGGCCTGGGGGCGCCCTTGCCTGGGCTGGGGGTGCGGCCGGACAAAACACGTGTGGGTGGTGGTGTTGCTCGCATTCAGGCACCACCTCGGGCTCACCGATCCGGGCGCCGGCAGGTCGAAGGTGTCCGGCTTGCGCACGTCGGCAGGCAGGTGATCGGCCCGGACGAAGAGCAGCTCGACCCGGCGGTTGCGCCGTTCGGCGTCCTCGGTGTCCTCGACCGGGTCTTTCTCGCCGCAGCCCAGCCACTTCAGCGGGCCGCCGTCGCATCCGCCGGCGGCATTCGGCAGGAGCTGACCGGGATCCACCGAGAGCGGGTCGCGGGCGAGGTAGGCGTCGATCAACGCGGCCCAGGTGGCGTCGTCCACCGTGCCGGACGGCGCCAGCCCCCGACCGGTCTGGAACCGTGCCACCGCATCCCGGGTCAGCCCGACGTTCTCGGGCGGCGGCGTCTCGGTGTCGATGTTGCCCTGGTAGAGACCGAGGTCCTGGAGGATCCACTGCTGCTCGCGGCGTCCCCAACTGTCGTTCAGGCTGCGCGTGGTACCGGACGGGTGTGGACGGCGCAGCTGGTCCCACTCGGCTCGGGCCGCCTGAGCCGAGGCCGGGTCGCTCCCGGTGGTCAGCATGGCGAAGGTCGCGCGTGCTCGGCGTTCGGACAGCGACTGGTTGTAGGTGTCCGAGCCGGTCAGGTCGGTGTGGCCGACGACGAGCAGCCGCTGGTCGGGGTGAGCCTTGGCATATGCCGCCACCTGCGCGAGCACCGTCCGCATGCACGGCTCGACGAATGCCTTGTCGAAGTGGAAGTGGACGACGAACGTGGTCGCCAGGGTGGGGGCCGGACGCAGGGTGATCTTAACGTGGGTCAGTGCACCCGGCCGGACGACCGCGGCGGCCTCGCCCTGCAACGGGGGCGGCCCGACGACCGTGGCGCGTGCGGTGTAGGTGCCAGGCGGGAAGGCCGGTTCGGTCCACACGTTGTCCTTGCAGGAGGTGAGCGTCCGCTTAAGCGCCGCGCCGTCCGCCTGGTTGCCGACGACCGTCACCGTGACCAGGTCCAGGTCGAAGTCCGGCCGGCCCTCGACGACGACCTCGACCTCCAGCGTGCCCACCGTCGGCGGGATCGGCGGCGGTGGGATCACCGGCGGCGGCTCCTGCGGCACCGCGGGTGCCGGAACGAACTCACGCAACGTGAAGCTGTACTCGTACAGCTCGGGCCTGCCGGCCAGCGCCCGCACGCCCATCTCCTCGATCAGGACGTCCTGCACCCGGGCCGCGGTGGCGATGTCCGCCGCAAACGCAACGGGCTGGGCGGTCAGGAACTTCTCGCGCAACGCCTTGAGATCCGCGCCGGCCTTCTCACCGGCGAGGGCGCCGGTCAATGTGATCGTGGTGGCGCGGCGGCCGACATCCGTCGTGAGGTCGCCCTCCAGCCCTGGCACCGGATGCTCCTGGAGCACCCGGTCCTGGTCGGACTCGATCTCGTCGACCAGTTGCAGCTCAAGGTCACCGAGCATCGGCTTCACCGCCACCGCGATCCCTCCGGCCCGCTCAGCTGTTGATGAACGTCAGGTCGCTCAGGATGGCCGTGATCAATTTGTCGATCTGCTCCTGGACGTCCTTCAGCGAGGGCAGGCTTCCGACCACGTCGACGATGCGCAGCACCTCGTCGACGTCCGCAGCCTGGTCGGGCAGCAGCTTCTTCGCGGTGTCGAGAACCGACCGCACGCCACCGGTGAAACCCGAGATGTCGCTGAGCACGGGGAGCTGGTTCACGTTCAGATTGTTGATCTCTTTCTGGAGTTTGGCCAGCAGGTCGGACAGCTGGGTAATCAGGTTGCCGATCGGCAGGTTGAGCGCCTTCAGGGCCTTCACCGCCTGCTGGATCGGGGTTTTCGTCGACTCCAGGAGGTCCTTCAGCTCCTGCAATGCCTTTTTCAGGTCGTCGTACAGGTTGGTGGCCACAGCATCGCCTTCGTTAGGGTTTCATATCCGCTAGAAGTGCGTTGAGCGTCCGCAGCCGCTCAAGGAACGGGGACAGGGTCTCGACGAATTCCTCAAGGCCGGTGACGAATGCCTGGCCGAAGGCCAGCCCGTCCACGAGCTGGTCCATCAGCTCGGCGGCGTCGCCGAGGATGTCGGGGTCCAGCACCGCCGGATCCTCAGGTTCGGCCGGCTCGAGGAACTGCCGCAGGCTCAACACGAAGGCGGTGCGCTCCGGGCGGCCGCCCAGCTCCTGGAGCTGGAGGTCGTCGATCACGACCTTCTCGATCTCGGCATCGGTGGTGATGTCTGCGACGAAGTCGAACGGTGCGCCCGAGCGGAACTTCTGCTGCAGCCGCTCGATGAACGGCGCCGCATCGATGCCGGTCGCCACCCCCCACAGCGCCACCCGGGTCGGCCGCCGGCCCAGGTCCTGCAGCTGGCTGCCGTCACCACCCGGCGCGTGGTGCTCGGCGAGCGCCCGCCGGTCGTAGGTGCCGATCTCCTGCACCTGCGGCAGCTCGAGGTCGTCGAGCATCGGTCGCATGGCCGGTTCACACCTCGATCCCGTGCCGGCGGGCATCGTCCAGCAGCACCTGGGCGATCCGGCGGGTCAGCTCCGCGCCGTCCAGCGGGTCCAGCCCGGCCCCGTCGCGCTCCGCCCCACGCCGCAGGGTCGCGCCGGCCACCGGGATCACCGGTAGCCCGCCGGCGGCGGGCGCGATCAGGGCCGGATGCGACGCCGTCATGCCCGGCGCGGCACCCAGCCGCTCGGATGCCGTCGGGGCTGCCGTGGAGTCGTGCGGGGCTGGTAGCGGGTGGTGCGGGTGGTGCGGGCTCCCCGCCGGCTCCGTGCCGGATCCGGCTGGTGCGGCCGGTGTGGCTGGTGTGGCCGGACCCGCGGGCCAGTCGACCGCGTGCGTCGACCGCACCGGTCGGCTGTGCTCGGTGCCGTCCACCCCCCGAGCGCCTCGGGCGCGCCGGGGCACGGTCGCCCCGCGCCCGCGGGGTGCACGCCCGGCGGGGTCACCGATCCGGACGGCTTCGTCGCCGAGCCGGGCGGCGGGGCCGTGGGCTGACGGATAGGGCGAGGCGGGTGACGCGGGTCGGTCGGCGACCCGATCGAGTCCGGTCGACTCCGGGTACCCGGAGTCGCGACCGGTCGCGGCGTCCCTAACGGCGGGATCAGACCAGGCGGAAGCCGGGCGGGTGGGACGGGTGTGACGAGAGCGGACCCGATGCTGTGGGAAGCCGTGTCGCAACAGGAGCTCCGGCGATGCGCCCAGACCGGCGATCGGCACGGCGCACGGTGACGGGAGTTCGGCGGCCGGCCGCCTGCCTTCGCCGGTAACCGGCGCTGGGTCCCGTAGGCGCTCGGCCAGCCGGCGGATGGCCGGCTCGAAGGCCGCCGCCGGTGCACCGGGTCCGGGGCGTCGGACGCTCGGCGCGCCAGTCGACGGGGCCGTGCGCGGTGCGGTCGACCGGGACGTCGGTACCGCAATGTCGTCCGGCGTCCCGGCGAGCCGGCACAGCAACCGGAAAACATCGGCCTCCGGCGGCGCGGAAAAAGTATGATCGCGCCGCCTTTGGCCGGCTAGCAGGGCACGGCCGACACTCGCAGGCTGGCGGCACGCGTCCGACGCCGGAACCTCGGTGATGGCCGGTGTCGCGGACGGCGGGCACGGCGAGTCGCCATCCGCGGTGACCTGTGCCCGGCCGGTGCCCGCCGCCCGGCCGAGCGCCGCCGTCCGGTGTGGCACGGCCGCGGGTCGCACGTCGGGAAACGGAAGGCTGGGCCGCGCCAAACGCGCCAAACGCGCCAAACGCGCCAAACGCCCCGGACGCCCCGGTGCGCCACCAGGCCGGCCTCCCCCGCCGGCATGCATCGGATCGGCGCGGTGGTGCAGATCGGCGGGGTGCTCCACGCCGGCACCGTGTTCGACGCCGTCCAGCACCTGGGCGAGACAGGTCCCGAGCAGCGGCCGGTGGTGCAGCCGAGGCAGCCCGGCCGGTGTCCCGGCCCACGCACAGAGCGTGGACATACGCGCCGCCCGCCGCACGGGGACCGACAGCGCTCGCGACCAGCAGTCGAGCAACCGGCCGGTCGACAGTACGGCGGCGGCCCGCCGGGCGGGATCTGACCACCACCGCCGGTCGAGTATCGCCGGTACGGGCACGGGGGTGGCCGCGGGTGTCATCGGCCGGCCCCGTCTGCGCGGGCCATCTCGAGATAGAGCAGGATCTGGCCGATCGTCATCCCGCTCACCTCCTCCGGCGTCCACCCGAATTCCCTGGCCAGAACAAAGCAGGCCCGTGCCAGCGGGGTCTGGACCAGCTCAGCCAGCTCGTCGCGTGGGGTGTCGACGCCGCTGATCTCGTTGATCCGCTCGACCAGAAAGCGGGCCAGCCCCGCCGGCAGTCCGGTCACCTGGTCGAGCCCGAGCGCAGGCTGGACGAGGGCCTGCTGGATCATCAATGCGGCCGAAAGGCCGTCGTCGCCCTCGCTGCTGGCCCGGCCGATCTGCTGCAGGTCGCGCACCGTCAGCGGCCGCAGCACGACCGTGGCATCGACCGCCGCACCGCCGCCGCCCGCCAGCAACGCGGCGGGCACCTGTACGTCGTGGGTCAGCCCCCCTCCGACGAGGAGATCCTCAGCCGTCAGCGTCATGGCGCATCCTCACTGCGTTTCTGGCCGGTGGCATTCCCGGCCGGTGGCATCGGGTCAGGACGTCGGTAGCGTGGGGAAGGCCACGGACACGTCCTTGCCGGCTTCCCTGTCGAGGACGCCGATCCGCGCCGCCTTGAACCGCACCTGCTCCATCACGAAACCCTCCTGCGGCAGCCGGAAACCCCAGGTCTCGAAATTCACGCCGAAGACGTTCACCTTGAGCGCGTTGTCCGGCAGGTGCGGGTCCCGCAGGATGAGGTTGAGGACGAAGCGCGGCTGAATGCTCGTCTTGTCCTTCTCCAGAGCGCCGCGGCCCAGGAGCAGGAACAGCAGAGCACCGTTGATGTACGCCCGGCCGATACTGCCGGTGATGTGCACGTTGCCAGCGGCGATGGTGGCCACGTCACGCGCGCCGATCTCGTAGAACTCCTCCAGTTCCGTGCGCACGCACACCTCCGCCTCGGTGACGCGTCCCACGATCGCAGTGGTGTAGGCGTCGTTGACGGCGGCGAAGTCGGCCTGCTGGGCGGGGGTGCCTTCCACGGCGATTCCGAGCGTGCCGTGAGCGCCGACGAAAACGTTGTTGAGTGCCACGCGGCTCCTCCTTCCGAACGGGTTGGGAATCTCGGGGAACCGCTTATTCGAGGAATATCGTGACCTTGATGAAATCGATGCTGAAGGTAGGCCGCAGGAGCATCGTCACCGCGACGATTCCCTTCCGCTGCTGCTCCCGGGTGGCCGCGACGTCGAGGTCATAACTGATCAACATCTCGTCGTCCACCATCTCGTTGAGGAAGCTGGCGATGGTGGTCCGCAGTGCCGTGCGCACCCGCTCGTTGTTCAGCAGGCCGATGTAGGAGGTGGCCGCCGAGCGGACGCCGAACTTCGCATAATCGACGATCCGCCGGGTGGTGATCTGATGCCAGGCGGTGTTGCTCGACGTCGTGATGCCCTGCACCACTCGGAACCCCTGCCGCACCTCGAGGGCGAGAATCCGGGCCTGCACCAGCTGGGTCAGTTCGGCCGGGGTGTAGCGCGTCTCGAGGTCGCCGACCGAGAGCACCTTGTTCGTCAGGCTGACGTGCGGCGGGTAGCTGGACAGCAGGCCGGCGACGGCCGCCGCGGCATACGCCCCGGACAGCGCGACGTCCACGCGGGCGGCGGCGTCCCCGAACGTGATGCCGGGAGCGACGAGGACGAGGCGGTCGCTGTCGAGGTTGTGCCCGCGCAGGATGTCCAGGGTGGTGCCGTGACCGGCCCCGACGACGGCGATCCGGTCTCGCCGGACGGCGTCGCTGCTGGCCAGCTGGCAGTGCGCGTTGAGCTCGTCGGCGAACGCCGTGGTCCGGCCGGCACCGACGATGATGTGGGCCTCCTCGTTGAGCAACAGATCCAGACCCGCCTTGTACTCGGTGTCCCCCGCGCTCTCGCCGTTACTGCCGGCGATGTTCGTGCCGGTACCGAACGCGGCTGGATCAGCGGTGAGCGTCAGCGCCTCGCCGGGGTGGGCACCGGCCTTGGCTTGCACCCAGGCGGACGAACCGAGGTGTGCGACGAGGTCGGCGCCGTTCACCACCGTGTAGCGCTCCTCGCCGCGGCCATAGCGCAGGACGACCGTCGTCGCGCTGGCCGGGTCGACCGCGTACCACGCGGTGACCACATCGGCCGGCTGGAGGGTGACCCCGAACGTGAGGGCACCGGTGGCAAGGTCGATCCTCACCTCGTTCGCTCGGGGCGCCGCTGCCGCGCCGTCCTTGA
>NZ_CAUVXI010000043.1:29193-31162 GCF_963555845.1 Protofrankia sp. Cas8
GACCGCGTCACGCCGTCGGCCGCGGTGAACAGCTGCACCCGGTTGCGGGCGCTTTCCAGCACGGGCGTGTGCAGCAGGGACGCCGAGGTGGCGCCGGTGTGCTTCTCCGGGCCGACGAAGGCCGGCGAGTCGGCTGTCAGCACCTGCACGAGCAGTTCGTTTCCCCACGTACCCGGGGAACTCGCCGTGAGCACGACGCTCTCGCCGCCGGCCGACGCGAGCGTGTAGGTCGCGGCGGCGGCTACGGGCGCACCGTGGCTGTCCACCGCGGACACCCGGACCGCAATGATCGAGGTCGCGCCGTGTGCGGCCGCGATCTCGATGGCCCGTACAAGGGTCAGCTCGTTGCTTTCGCCATCCACCCAGGGGTCGTAGGGGCCGAAGCGTTCGCGGGCGTCGAGGAAGCCGCCGACCGCGACGGGTGTGTCAAGCGCTCCCCTACCAGCGGTGCCCACGACGCCGACCGTCCCGACGGTCACCCGCCCCGGGACGATCAACCCCTCCGGACGCACCTCGATGTAGGTGCCGGGCAACACCATCTCAGCCATGCCTTGTTCTCCTTCTCAGCATGCTTCGTTCTCCTTCCACGTCAGCCGACCACGTCAGCCGACCACGTCAGCCGAGTGCTCGTGAAGCCCGCAGGTAGACCACGGCCATGTGGTCGAGGGGCGAGGTTTCGAGGGAGATCTCCAGGCGGTCCCGGGCGCTCGGGAGCGGTATCGGCGGATCGAGGGACAGCTGCCCGACCTGGTATTCATCCGGCACCCCGTCGCCATCCCAGTCACCGAGCAGCAGGTCGTCGGCGGCATCGAAGGCAGCGACGAAGTCCGCCAGCGAGACGGAGCTCCATACGCCGTGGCGTTGCGCAGACACCGGGTCCGCAACGGCCGCGAGGAACGCCGCAAGCGTCGGATAGCCGGTCGGTGTACCGGTGGCGTCGTCGCTGGTGCGCAGCAACCGCACCCCGCCCGTAGGCGTGGGAGCCGGTAGGAAGGCCGCGATCGACAGGTGCTCGACGCTGCGCCGGCCGCGTAGCACCAGCGGGGCCGCGCCGGCCTGGTCCCACCGGACGCTGTCGCCCGTCACCGTAGTCCGCTCCTCGACGAGCGAGCCGGCCACCTCCTGGTCTGCGGCGACGGGCACCGCGGCGATCAGGCTCTCGGCGTCCGATGTCGGTGCGAGGTGATACTCGAACAGGACGTGGTAGTCGGCGGTCCGTGACCAGGCTCCGCGATCAGCCACGGCCAGCTCTCCTGCGACGCCGTCCAACTGCAGGATGCCGGCGCCCCACAGGTCCGCCCCGGCCCCGAGGATGCCGCCCTGCAGGGCTGTCATCCGCACATCCGCGGCGGCCGGGTCTGCGCCCCACACCTGGAAGCGGACGACACAGTCGATCTGACCGCCGCGCAGTTCTACCGCCGAGAACGGGCCGACTGCGTCCAGCCCGCGCAGGTTGCCCAGACCGAGCGCCCGGCCGCGCACCTGGAGCACGACGGCCGAGGGGTCGGGCAGTCCGGTGACAGGATCGAGGTAGCCCGACAGCGCCCCGACAAGCGCCGCGACAAGTGCCGCGACTGCCTGGTCGGGCGACATGATCACAGCCGGACCAGACGGTCCCGCCGCCACGCGTGCTACACCCGATCCCACCAATGGCGCAGGTCCCACAGGTCCCACCAGCGCCACCAGCGGCGCTGGTGGCGCTGGTGGCGCCGTGGCCGCGGCGGCCACCAGCGCCCGGTCGCCGCGGCGGGTGAAGCGGCTCACCGAGCACTCCGGCTCTGGTGGCCGCCCGTCGCGCGGGTTGCGTTCATGGGGCCATGCTGCAGGGGGCACCGTCACACGCCCGTCACGCCCCCGTCACCAACCGCCGGCAGGCTAGCGGCCGACCCCTGTCGACAGACCTACGGTCGTCTACGGGCGCATTCAGGGCGGGGAGGACGGCGGGGGCCGCTACGAGCGCCCGGCAATA
>NZ_CAUVXI010000044.1:0-21253 GCF_963555845.1 Protofrankia sp. Cas8
GAGGCAGGTATGACCAGGGGATCCCGGTCCGGGTCACGTACTGGATCGCGTTGACGATCTCTCGGAGGTCGTGGATCGGCGGCTTGATGCCCAGGCCGCGATGGCTGGCCCGCCAGGCGGTCAGGACCGGTTCGATCAGTGCCCAGCGGTCGTCGGAGAGGTCGGAACGGTAGGTGGGTCGAGGCTGCATACCGCGGGCCTACCGGCAACTCCAGATCCTTACAGGTGTATCCGGCCCATCATCATCCAGACTTATCGGATGAGTCACCACCAACACGAACAAGACGCCCTCTGAGGTCATGCACGCGGGGGCCGTGTCCTCGACCGCCGTGCGGGATGCGGGCCTGCCAGAGGAACCGGCGGAAGTTCCTGTTGACGTTCATCAGTGCGAGCGGCTCGCCGTCCGTGCCCGGGAAGAACCACTCCCCGCCTGCGCGCCGGATCGCCGGGTGGGCGTCGAACGTCGCGAGCCTGCGGCGCAGCGACGCCGCGACCGGGGTCTGCCGGTCCTTGCCGCCCTTGGCGTTGCGGATCTGCAGCACGCCGGTGGTGAGGTCGACGTCGTCGACCCGCAGCAGGCGGGCTTCGGAGGCCCGCAGACCGCAGCCGTAGATCGTGCGGAACAGCACCGGCATGACCAGGTGGCGCACCGGGACCTGGGCGCAGTAGTGGCACCGGTCGGTCTGCGCGAAGAAGGCCGCGAGTTCCTCGTCGGTGTAGATGTGCGGGACGTAGCGGACGGGCCGGGGCAGCGAGCCGTAGGGCAGGACGTAGGCCGCGACCCCCCGCCGGTGAAGCCAGCGAGCCAGTTCCCGGACCGGCGCGGCCAGGCCCTGCATGGTCGCCAGCGTGACCCCGCGCCGCCGTCCGGCCGCGATCCACGCCTCGACGCACTCCCGAGTGGGCGTCTCCAGGCCGGGGAACTCGCCGCGGGCGAACGCGGCGAACCGCGCCAGCATCCGCTGTTCGGCGTCGTACGTGTAGCCGACGGCCCGCTTCTCCGCGACCAGCGCCGTGATCGCGCCGGTCAGCGTGATCTCGGCGCTCACCGCGACGCCTCCCCGCCGGCCGGCGCATCCGGGTCCAGCGCACACGTCTGCAGCAGGGACAGCGAGGACTTCAGATACACGCCCGTCGACGCCACGGACTGGTGTCCGAGAATGTCGGCGATCTGCTCGATCGGGGTTCCGCCTTCCAAACTGGTAGGCGGCAATGTTCGAACCGCGTTGTATTCCTCGGCTGGTCATGATCGATTCCTGGGTCCGCATACGACTCGGGAGCCGGCGGTCCAGGCTCGCGGAGCTCTGATCCGAAAATCCACCGGAACGTGGGCAGGCTAACGCCCACGTTCCGGTGGATTTTCGGATTAGGATCGCGGATCTAGGTCTGCCCAGACCACGTGGGACTCGCTCTTAGGCGGCGGTGGGCAGAGTGACGGGTAGGCCGGTGACGGGTGCGTTGGCGGGAGCGGACACGGTGTTGAGCTGGTCGACGAGGTCCGCGGCCAGGCTGAGGTCGATGCCGGTGAGGTTGTCGGTGAGCTGGTCGACGGTACGGGGTCCGAGGATCACCGAGGTGATGCCGGGACGTGCGACGGTCCAGGCGATGGCGATGGCCGATGGGGTGGCGCCGACGAGGTCGGCCACCTGTGTGACCTCGTCGGCGATGTCGAAGCACTCCTCGCGTAGCAGCGTTGTGGCCCAGCTGGCGGCTGTGGGGTTGAAGGCGAGCCACTGGTGAAGCCGGGTTCCGGGGTCGGGTTGCCGGCCTCGTCGGTAGCGGCCGGCGAGCATGCCGCCGGCGAGTGGTCCGTAGGTGAGGGTGCCCAGGCCGTGGCGGGCGCAGGCGGGCAGGATCTCGGCTTCGATCTCGCGTGCGAGCAATGAGTAGTGGGGCTGAAGGCTGATGAACGGCGTGGTGCCCAGGCGCTGGCTTGCCCACTGGGACTCGATGATCTGGCCGGCGGTGTAGTTGGAGCAGCCGACGTAGCGGACCTTGCCCGAGCGGACGAAGCTGTCGAGGGTCGCCATCGTCTCCTCGATAGGCGTATCCGGGTCCCAGTTGTGGCACTGGTACAGGTCGATGTAGTCGGTGCCCAGGCGACGCAGACTGCCCTCCAGAGCGCGGGTGAGGTGCAGCCGGGACAGCCCGCGGTCGTTGGGGCCGGCGCCCAGCGGGCCGGAGCCCTTCGTGGCCAGGACGACCGAGTCGCGCCGCGTGGCGATGGCGCGCCCGACGACCTCCTCCGATCGGCCGCCGGTGTAGATGTTCGCCGTGTCGATGAGGGTGCCGCCCGCGTCGAGGAAGGCGCCGATGATCCGACGTGCTTCCGGTTCGCCGCAGGGTGCGTCCGGACCGATGCCGAAGTTCATCGTTCCGAGCGCCGCTCGGGAGACTTTGAGGCCCGAGCGCCCCAGCAGCGTGTACTGCACGCGACCTCCTCCGAGAATTCGGGGCGACGCCCCGGTTCGATGAGCCACACTATACGGGGCGCCGCCCCGGTTCACGATGGGGTCTGTGGCGATCGGAGCAGGATGGAGGCCATGGGGATTCAAGGCGATGCTCCGGACGCCGGAGGCGCCGAACCGGCTTCGGCTGGCGAGGGGTGCTCGGCCCGTCCGCTGCGCGCGGATGCCCGGCGCAACCGCGAGCGAGTGCTACGCGCCGCGCGTGAGCTGTTCAGCATTGAGGGGCTGTCCGTCCCTCTGGACGAGATCGCGCGCCGAGCCGGTGTCGGCGCGGGCACGGTGCATCGGCACTTCCCAACGAAGGAGACGCTGTTCGCCGCGGTCGTCGTCGACCAGGTGGAGCAGCTCATAGCGGATGTCCGCGCCCTCGCTCAGCAGGCCGATCCCGGCGATGCGTTGGTGGAAATGCTGGAGCGCATGCTTGCCGAGGGCGCCGCGAGCCTGCCCCTCAAGGCCGCGCTGGCGGGAACCGACTTCGACATCCGGACCACCGCTCCCGAGGTCGCGGCCCGCCTCCGCGAGACGCTGCGGGCTTTCCTCCAGCGTGCTCAGGATGCCGGCGATATCCGGGGCGACATTGATATCGACGACCTGTTTGCGCTGCTTGCCGGTGCGTTCGCCACTCTGCGCCATGCCGACGCGCCCCCCGACCAGGCCGTGCGCCTCAACACGGTTCTCTTCGACGGGCTGCGCACCAGGCACTGACAACCGCCAGCCAGGGGCGGAACTTCCGGAATTACCAGGTCGACAGAACGCAGGTTCGATTCTATTGTCGATATTGTCGAGTGGACGGTCGCCGGGTATCGCCCCTGGTCAGTCGACGAGTTCGTCGACGACCTCGCGAAGCGCCATCCTGGTCGGTCGAATGATGCCGGGAAGGACCGAGTCCACCTCGTCGCACGTCGCACGGCCGGTAGGATGTCATCTTCTTCACGCCTTCAGCCGCGGGCCGGGAAGGCGACGTGAGGAGATGGCATGGCCAGTCGTCCGATGCCGGCAACACCCAACCTCAACCAGCTTCGCCGCCGGGCAAAGGAACTGCGCGACGCCGCCCGTGCCGGCGACCCGGCCGCGCTGGAGCGGATCGCCGCCCACGTGGACGAGCGCCCGCAGGGGCCGGTGAGTCTGTCAGCCGCGCAGATGGTTCTCGCCCGCGAGCACGGGTTCGCCAGTTGGCCACGACTGAAAGCCGAGGTCGAGGCCAAGGCGCTGGACCGAGCCGGACGGGTCGAGGCGTTCCTGACAGCAAGCGTCACCGGTCGCGGCAGCCTGGCAGGACGGCTGCTGGTCGAGTTCGGACTGGGTGCCGGTGACGCGACGCGGGCGTTGCCCGGGGCGCTCGGCAAGGACAGCCCGGCGGTCGTCGAGGCGCTGCTCGCGGCCGGCGCGGACCCGAACACGGTTGGCCGTGATGGTCTGTCCGCTCGACGCATCGCGGTCCGCCGCGGCCGGGACGACGTCGCCGCCGTACTGACCCGGTACGGCGCCGTGGATGACGCCACGGATGCCGATCGGCTACTCGGCGTGTGCCGACGCGGCGACCGTCAGGAGGCGCGTCGGCTGCTCGCCGAGTATCCCGACCTTCCGGGCCGCCTTATCAGAGACGATCACGCGGCGTTCGTGGACGCGGCCGAGTACGCCGGTGTCGGCCCGGTCGCCCTCATGCTCGATCTCGGCTTTCCCGTCGGGGTGTACCGGTCGGTGGACGGCGCGACCGCGCTGCACGCCGCCAGCTACGCCGGCCGTCTCGACGTGGTCCGCCTGCTGCTCGACCGTGGCGCCGACATCGATACCACCGACCGGCAGTGGGGGTCGACCCCGCTGGCATGGGCGACGGTCGGCAGCGGGGAACGCCCCGCCTACAGCCCGGACGGCGACTGGCCCGCCACCGTCAGTCTCCTGCTCGCCGCCGGGGCGTCCCGGGACGGTGCGTGGGTCGGGGGAAAGCCGCCCAGCGACGAGGTCGCCGTCCTTCTCGCCCGCTACGGCATCGGCGCGCCCGACGACGACGATTCGTCGTCGGCCGAACCGCCTGCGCCGGCGGCCCGCCGGATCAGCGAGCAGCTGCGCACAGCGTTCAACACCAGCGACGACCAGGCGCTCGCCGACGTGCTGCACCCCGACGTCCGCTGGGGCGGCGGACCAGCCGGCTGCCACAGCCGCGCCCACGTCCTGGAGTGGTACCAGCTGCTACGCGCCCAAGGGGTCCGCGCGACCGTCGAGGAGATGACGGTCCACGGTGACACGATCATCCTCGGCCTCGCCGTCACCCACGCCGGGCAGACCGACCGCCCCGCCGACCCAGCGGATCTCCTCTACCAGGCGTTCACCGTCGCCGACGACGCCGTGGTGGAGATCCGCGACGCAGACCAGCACCGCCCGTAAGGCGCTCGTGACCACTCGGGGTCAGCGGCAGACCGCCGACCGGGAGTCGATGAACCGCCGGCGCACGGACATCTTCTGAACCTCTGTCGAACTGCCTAGACTTCGCGCCAGTTTTTGTATGCTCGCAGCCATGGTCGTCATGCCGTTCACCGAGGCGCGCAACCGCCTGTCGGAGCTCATCGACGAGGTGGAGCGCACTCACGATCGGGTGGAGATCACCCGTCATGGGCATGCCGTGGCAGTCCTGATCTCTCCCGACGATCTGGCGGCGCTGGAGGAGACGCTGGACGTGCTGGCGAGCCGGGAGGCGATGCGGCAGCTCGCGGAGTCCGCAGACGCGGTCGAGGCCGGTGACGTCCTCGATGCCGAGGAACTCGGCGTGCTCATGGCGAAACGCGCACGGAACGCCGACCGGCCCGATGTGAGGTGAGCAAGGCCGGTGGCCAGCCGTTCGAACTCCGGATCACCGGTCCCGCGGCCCGCGTTCCCGCCAGCCGACTGCCTGAGAAGATCGCAGCAGCTGTCCACGAATTCATCACGACCACGCTTCTGGACAACCCCCGCCGGCTCGGTAAACGACTCCTCCTCCCGCCATACGAGGACACCTGGTCCGCTCGGCGCGGCAGCTATCGCGTGTTCTACGAAATCGATGAGGAAAACCGCATCGTGACCGTAACCGCCGTCGAGCACCGGTCTTACGCGTACCGCTCGCGCTGACCGCGAGACTCGAGCGGAACAAAGGCCCTGCGATGAACCCGTCGTCCTTCTCCAGATCCTCGGCCGGCGGGAAAGTAGCTACTGCTCGATGCGGATGTGCTGACTTCCAGCCATTCGCGCAGCTTGAGGCTGCCGCGCTTCCTCATCGTTCCGCACCGTCGTCTGGCCCGGTCGTGACCATGCATCGGGGCCGGGTGATCAGAATAGTGCTGATCGGTATATTTCGGTATATTGATGACAATCGTTACGACGACGGGCTGCGGCGGCCGGCCAGCCTGCTCATGGCCGACGACGGGGTCGAGAAGCGCGAGCCAGTCCCGAACCGTCGCATCCACGTTGATCGTCATCATCGTTATACCAAGCAGTCTGCCGATCAGAAGACTGCTTGGCTGGCTGTGTCACGGCAACGCATCTGTCGCCGCGTCACGGACCGTGGGATCTTCGTCGTTGTCGGCCCGGTCCCACAACAGGATCGCGGTGGCGGGGTCGTCCGGCCAGTGGGCCGCGATCGCTTCAACGGCCATCCGGCGCACGTCCCGGTGACGGTCGTTGACGGCCCGGTCATGCAGCCACGACAGCGTGCCGGGATGTTCCCGCCAGTCGGTGACGATCGCCTGCATGGCAACTGAACGAACATCAAAATGAAGGTCGTCGGTAACCCGTCCCCGCAGCAACGCCACGGTGGTCGGATCGTTGCGCCAGCCCGCGACGACCGCCTGGACGGCTGCCCGCCGCACATCCACTCTTTCGTCGTGGACCCCGTGCTCACTCAGCCATGGCAGGTTCGCAGGGCCGCACTGCCAGCTGTTCGCGATGGTGTCCACCAGCAGGGAGCGCGCGGTGGAGTCGTCCTGCGCCCGCCGACGCAGCCACGGCAGCATCTCCGGGTCATCCCGCCAGCGCGCGGCGAGCACCCGAGTCGCCGTGTCACGCACAGCAGATTCGTCGTCGCCGACGGCAAGCGCACGCAGCAACGGCAACGTGTCCGGGTCATCGCGCCAGCCCGTGGCGAGCGCCCCCGTCGCTGCGCATCTGACCGCGACGTGTCTGTCGTTGCTGATCAGTTGATGCACCAGGGACCGGGTGACCGCATCGTGCGGCCAACCCGCGCTGATGGCTCGTACCGCGGCGGACCGTACGTTGCCGTTGTCGGCATGTGCGACCTGCTCGGTCAGCCACGCCCGGCTGGCAGGACCGCCCCGCCAGCTGTCCGCGATTATCGTGAGCGCCGCCTGCGACTCAGCCGTGTTCGGATGGGCAGCGACCACGTCGGGGAGCAACGGCAGCGCAGCAGGGTCATCCTGCCAACCGGCCGCGATCGCCGTCAGCACCGCCGTCCGCACCGCTGCATCCTCGTCAGCGACAGCCCGCGCACCGAGCACGGGTAGGGCAGTCGGATCGCCCGGCCAACCAGCCCCGACCGCTTCCACAGCCGCTCGACGCACCGCCGCGTCCGGGTCCGCGACAGCGCGGTCGAGCAGGAACGGCAGAGCCGCTGGATCGTCCCGCCAGCCGGCCCCGATCGCCTCCACAGCCGTTCGCCGCACAAACGCATCCCCATCGACGACAGCCCGATCTCGTAGCAACAGAGACACGCCGGGATCACCCGGCCATATCTTCACGATCGACATGAGGGCCAGCCCCCGCATAAGTGGATCATCCGTGCTGATCGCCCGATCCCGCAGCTTCGCAAGCGTCGCAGGATCATTTCGCCCCGCCGGGTCGATCTTCTGAGTCCCTATTCTCGCCGGTTCCATATGCACGCATGGTAGTGCCGCTCTCTGGCCTCGCGACCCATGACCCGTGCCTGTGACTCGAAGGAGAACCGGGTGGTCCAGCCGGAAGCTCGGCGCCGAGCCGTACGCCACCCTGACCGCGTGAATCCGCCGTGGATAATGGCAGCATGCCCTCGACAACAAGCACTCTACACGTCGGCTACTGTCAATACTCCTTGTGCGACGGCAGCATTTCACCACCGACCCCCGACGCGGTTAATAAGGTTTTTAATGGCAATACTCTCGTGGCAGGAGGAGAAGGATACCTTCTTTTTTTTGCTGGAACACACACCGGCAAGATCCGGATAGTTGTTAGCTTGTGCGAAATGGAGCCACCGCTCGCTCTCGATGAGTGGGAAGCGGCCGTCGACCTGAGTTACTACAGCCCGGAAGCAAAGACATACCTTTACGACTGGGATTGGAATCCACAGAAAAATACCGGGAACCTTGCGCATGCCGGGCCCGGCTGGTACCGGACCCGGGTCCAGACACGTGGCCGCGCGCTAGGTCGTAAGCACGATTCGTCCAAGGATCCCGTCGAAGAACATTCGATCACCCTCTGGCCGGCCACAGGCCCCGAACCGGACCGGGTCCACAAGATGGACGACGCATTTCCTGCCCACAGGTAAAACACGGAGGTTTCCCATTACCAGCGTCAATGATTATGCCCGCCAGCCGGCGGACGCGCCGTCAGCGGATCATCCAAGGCCATGGAAGACAGGGCTTGAAGCCGGGGCTTCCTGGCTGGCGCTCGGAGCGCTCATTGTCCTTGGCACCGGCTGTGGGGAATCGTCCAAGGCGAGCGCGTCACCGTCCGCCCCGAGCGTCGCCCGAACGGCGGAACCCACGGCGATCGGATCGTCGCCGATCGTATCCGCCGCTCCCACCGGGGAGCGCGCCACTGTCCGGCCGTCGGTCTCCCAGTGGCTGATCGACCGCACCGCGGAGCCCGGTGTGGTCAGGTCGCCGTCCGCGTCCAGCAAGGTCCGGACGGTTCCGACGAGCGCCACGGCCCCGGCGGCAGCCGACGTGACGGTGTCATGCGGTATCGAGTACGAATCAGGGTTGCCCACCGCCTTTGTCGTCGTCTCCAACCACTCGACCGCTGCCAGCGACTATGTCATCCACATCGCGTTCGGCAGCAAGGACGACCCGACGGACACGGGAGCCGGTGTGGCGACGGTGAGTAACATCGCTCCCGGCCAGATATCCCCATCGCAGCGAGTCAGCTGGGGGCACGACGACCTGCCCGGCGGCTTTACCTGCAAGGCAACGCAGGTGGATCGGCACGCACACTGACCGAACAGGGCAACCCCCCCTGGCGCAGCGGCGGCAGCCGGCGATCTTTCGAGGTTTGTGCGCTGAATACCCGCTTGTTGATCGCACAAAGCTCGAAAGATCGCTAAAATCGGGGCTGATTGCAGGCCGGAGCCGGTTTTCAGGCTGTCGGCAGGGTGGTCGAGGAGAAGCGTGAGGCCACCCGGTCGTCGACGAACCCAGTCATCAGAAGTTCTGAATCAGCTATCATGAAGAGCATGCATGTGATGACGGCGTCCGAAGCGTCCCGGAATTTCAGCGCGGTTCTGGACGAGGCCGAGCAGGGCGAGACGATCGTCGTGACCCGCAGCGGACGGCGGGTCGCCGTGATCATGCCAGCACCACAGACCAACGGCGAAGCCCTGCGGGAAGTGTTCCGCCGCTGGGGCGGCCAGGCTGGCATCGACGAAACGTTCGCCGCCAACGTCGCCGGCGCGCGGGAAGCTGCCTCGGCGCTTGCGGACACCGACCCGTGGCACGACTGATCCTCGACACGGGCGTGCTGGTCAACGGCGCCCGGGGCCGACTCGACCTCGCCGCGATCAGCGATCAGGACGACGTCGTCCTACCAGCCGTGGTTCTCGCCGAATATGGCGTCGGCGTATTGCTGGCCACCGATGAGGCCACCCGGGCCGCGCAACGCGCGTTCCTCGCGGACATGCTCGCCGTCACCCCCGTGGAGAACTACACCCCTGACGTCGCCGAGCACCATGCCGAACTACTCGCCTGCACGCGTCGCACCGGCAAGCCCCGCGGGGCTCATGACCTCATCATCGCCGCGACCGCTCGCGCCACCAAGCGTGTTCTGGTGACCACCGACGAACAGGCCCGTTTCGACGAGCTGCCCGATGTCACCGTCCGCCTGGTCACCCCCGACCGCGCAGGCCGATAAGAACGCGCAGCGGCGGCAGCCGGCGATCTTTCGAGGTTTGTGCGCTGAATACCCGCTTGTTGATCGCACAAAGCTCGAAAGATCGCTACCAAAGATCGTTACGAACGCGCGTCCGTCAGCGGGTTGCGACGATCGGCAGCATGGGTGGCGACGACAGTGCGGTCGAGGAGTAGGCGGTCGAGGAGTAGGCGGTGGAGGAGAAGTGGGAGGCCACCCGGTCGTCCACCGGATCCTGCGCAGGGTCACGGTGCACGACCAGGTGCCGGTAGAGCGTGTCGCGCTGAGCGGGGATCCGGTCGGCGGTACGGATCAGACCGATGAGCTCGGTCCGGTTGGTCCGGTGCCGGGCACCGGCCGAGGACACCACGTTCTCCTCCAGCATGACCGAACCCAGATCGTCCGCGCCCATGTGCAGGGTGAGCTGACCGACCTCCTTGCCGGTCGTCAGCCACGAGCCCTGCAGGTGCGCGATGTTGTCGAAGAACAGCCGAGCTACCGCCACCAGCCGCAGGTATTCGATCGTGGACGCCTGCGTGCGTCCGCGCAGGTGGTTGTTTTCCGGCTGGTAGGTCCACGGGATGAACGACCGGAAACCGCCGGTGCGGTCCTGGACGTCGCGGATCATCCGAAGGTGCTCGATGCGCTCGGCGTTGGTCTCACCGGTGCCCATCATGAACGTCGCGGTCGATTCGACACCGAGACCGTGGGCGGCTTCCATCACCGACAGCCACACATGGCCGGGTTCCTTCAGCGGGGCGATGGCGTGCCGGGGACGCTCGGTGAGAATTTCCGCCCCTGCGCCGGCAAAGCTGTCGAGCCCCGCGTCGCGCAGCCGAACAATGACGTCGTTGTAGCTCAGCGCGGACGTCCGCGCGATGTGGACGACCTCGCTGGCGCCCAGGGAATGCAGGGTGAGCTGCGGGTACGTCCGCTTGATCGCCGCGAAGGCAGCCTCGTACCACTCGATACCGAACTCGGGATGGTGGCCGCCCTGGAGCATGATCTGGGTTGCCCCCAGCTCAACCGCCTCGCCGCATCTGGCGACGATGTCGTCGACATCGCGGACCCAGCCTTCGGAGTGACCCGGAGCGCGGTAGAACGCGCAGAACCGGCACGCGGTCACGCAGACGTTCGTGTAGTTGATGTTCCGATCGATGATGTACGTCGCGATGCCATCCGGGAAACGGCGGCGCCGGACGGCGTCGGCTGCCTGGCCGAGGGCGTGCAGCGGGGCCTTCGTGTAGAGCAGCAGCGCCTCGTCGGGGCTGATCCGCCCGCCGTCCGCGGCGCGGGCGAGTACAGAGGAGATCTCCCCCTCGCTCACCACCGAAGGCGCTGCAACTACCGGAGAACCGCTGTCGGCATCATCCACAAGGCTCACCCTGCGATGGTACGGCGAGCGGGCCTGCCGCCCGAGCTTTCGGGTGCGGGGGGGACGACAGCCGATGCCGCCTCACCCCTGGCCGGTCCGACCAACGCCGGTCCGGGCGCCGTCGACCTTGTTGCGCACCCGGTCGATGACATCGCGCTGAAAACGGTCGACGACCTGATGCTGGAAGCCGTCCTGGGCATGGGTCCAGACCTGCTCCCAGAGCCGACCCCGCTGGGTGTCCCAGACATGGGTGACACGGTCGACTCCGGACATCACCAGGAAGATCAACAGAAGGAGAATGATCAGACGCTTGCCCGGTATCCGAGGGCGCCACCGCCGTCGGCGGCGCGACGGTGCATACCGCTCCGGTGCATACCGCTCCGGCGCATACCGCTCCGGCGCAGGTGCTTCCCGGCCATACCGCTCCGGTGCATACCGCTCCGGTGCATACCGCTCCGGTGCATACCGCTCCGGTGCATACCGCTCCGGTGCATACCGCTCCGGCGCGGATGGCTCCGCAACGCCCAGCCTGGTACGGCCGTCGTGCCCGGGCCTGGTTGCGACGGCACCCACCACAGGTTGGGAACGCGGGTCACCCGACCAGGTGCCGTCGAGGACCTCGGGCACGGCGGCGCGGGTGCCGGACCGAAACCGTTCCTGGTCACCGAGTAGAGCCCGCACGAGCTGCCCGGCGGATGGCCGGGCCCGCGGATCCCGATCCAGGGCCGCCGCAACCAGCGGACGAAGATCCGCGGGAACACCGTCGAGATACGGACGCTCCATGACGATCCGCTGCGCGATGTCGAGCGGGGCACCGTCGCCGAAGGGATGGCGCCCGGCCGCCGCATAGGCGATCAGCAGGCCCCAGGCGAAGACGTCGGCGGCCGGGCCCACCGGCGCGCCCTCCATCTGCTCGGGTGCCATCCAACCCGCCGACCCCAGCACCATGCCGGTGCGGGTACGCCCGACCACCGCGTCCAGCGCCCGCGCGATCCCGAAGTCGATGACCCGGGGCCCCGAATACGACAGCAGCACGTTGCTCGGCTTGAGGTCGCGGTGCACGATGCCGGCGCCGTGGATGGCGGTCAGCGCAGAGGCCACCCCCACCGCGACCCCCTGCAGAGTCGACAGCGCCAACGGCCCACGGCTGGTGACGACATCGTCCAGGCGGACCCCGTCGATGTACTCCGTTACCAGGTACGGCAGGTGGGCGCCGGGATCGGCGTCGAGTACCTGCGCGGTACAGAAGGGCGCGACCCGGCGGGCCGCGGCGACCTCGTCGGCGAAACGTGCCCGGAACTCCGGGTCGGCCGCGAGATCTTCTTTGATCACCTTGACGGCCACCGGACGGCCGGCTTCGTCCTGGCCGAGGTACACCACGCCCATGCCGCCGACGCCAAGCCGACCGACGACCCGGTACCGGCCGATCCGGGCGGGGTCACCGCGCTGGACGGGCATGACCTCCCGCGGTCCATCGGATCCCGACTCCGGTCGCGCGCTCCCGTTCACCATGTCTTTTCTGATCGCAGTCCTCCCGACCAGCGCCATGATCGATGACGCACAGTCATGAATTGGAATACGGCCCGCTCCGACGGTAGCTGGCCGGCGGGCGCGCCACCCGTCGGTGTCCCGGCGTAACCGCGCTCCGGCCAGCCACGCCGGTCCGGTTACACGGTCAGGGCGCCTCAATCGCCGATACGGCAGGATGGGGCGGAAGCCCCCTTCCATGGTGCCGACCGGCCCTTGCGTATGCGATCCGGCGGGGCCGCATATCCCCGAAAGCCCCCAGGAGTTACGCGTGGACGCAGTGACCCCCGCAGGCCCCGACAGCACCGGCCATGACAGCTCGACGCCAGCAGACCTCGACACCGACATATTGATCATCGGGGCCGGGCCGGCCGGGCTCTTCGGCGCCTACTACGCGGGGTTCCGCGGCATGTCCGTAGCATTGATGGACTCGCTGCCCGAGGCCGGCGGTCAGGTCACCGCGATGTATCCGGAAAAGATGATCTATGATGTGGCCGGGTTCCCGGCCGTGCGCGGCCGCGATCTGATCGCCGCGCTCGTTGCTCAGGCCGGGGCGTTCTCCCCCACCTACCTACTCGGCCAGCAGGCCGCTGAACTTACCCACGAGACCGACGCCGTCGTGGTCACCAGCGCGCAGGGAACGCGGGTCCGGGCGAAGGCCGTCGTCATCACCGGCGGGCTCGGGACGTTCACCCCCCGGCCGCTACCCATCGGCGGCGATCACCTGGGCCGCGGTCTGGTGTACTTCGTCCCGAAACTCGACGTCTACACCGACACCGACGTCGTCATCGTCGGCGGCGGTGACAGCGCCTTCGACTGGGCGCTCGCCCTCGAACCGCTGGCCCGCTCGGTGACACTGGTCCACCGCCGGGACAAATTTCGCGCCCATGCACACACCGTCGGGAAGGTGCAGGCCTCCCGGGTCGAGGTGCTGACATTCACCGAGGTCAGCGCCATCCACGGCGACGAGCGGGTCGAGAAGGTGGAACTCGCGCACAGCAAGTCCGGTGAGCGCCAGGTCCGCCCGGCTCAGGCGATCGTCGCCGCACTCGGCTTCACCGCGGACCTGGGGCCCCTGACCCGCTGGAACCTGACGATCGACAAGCGCCACATCGTGGTGGACCCGACCATGGCGACCGGGCTCGAACGGGTCTTCGCCGCCGGTGACATCACCGAGTACCCCGGCAAGGTCCGCCTGATCGCTACCGGCTTCGGCGAGGTCGCCACCGCCGTGAACAACGCCGCTCCGATCATTGACCCGTCCGCCAAGGTCTTCCCCGGGCACAGCTCCGACGACGGTGCCGGCGTGGGTGACCAGACCGTGCCAGCCTGACCGGGCTGACCGAGCTCGCCGGGCGCGTCGTGGCGCAGACTGGTGGACATGCGGGGTCTGTTGGTAATCGGGCATGGCTCGCGGCGGGATGATGCGAACGCGACCGTCCGCGCGGTCGCCCGACTGCTCGCCCAGCCCGACCGCGCCGAACCCGACCACGCCGAAACCATCGGTGCCGAAACCATCGGTGCCGGAGACAACGGGCAGGCCCGCTGGGGTGCGGTGGAGCCAGCGTTTCTGGAGCTGGCCCAGCCCGACATCGTCGCCGGCTACGGGATCCTGACCGCGGCGGGCTGCACCGAGATCGTCGTCCACCCCTTCTTCCTGTTCGAGGGCAACCACACCACGCACGACATCCCAGCCGCCCTCGCCAGGGCGCAGGAGCAGTTCCCTGACACCCGTTGGTGCCTGACCGCACCGCTCGGCCTGCACCCGGGGGTGCTGGCCGCGGTCGCCGGCCGCATCGAGGACGCGCTGACCGGCGACCATCCGGGAAACGATCAACTGGCTGGCAATTCTGTCAGCGCCGGCGCCGCGCTCAGCGCGATCGGGCCTCGGTAACAGCCGTGACGACAGCGGCGGCAAGCGGGTAGATACCAGGCTCGGTTGCCACGGCGTCGACTCGCAGGCCGGCCCGCTGACACGCAGTTACCGTTCTTACGCCCATAGCCACGACCAGAATCCCGGGCGGCAGCGGACCGTAGAGCGCCGCCGTCGCCCGAGCCGCGGTCGACGACGCGAACGCGACCGCGTGCAGGTCACCGTGGTACAGCTCCTCGGCGATGCGCGGGTCGGGCTCGGCCTCGACGTCAGCCACCGGACCGGGACGCGACACCACGGTCTCCACCGCGTCCGCGCCGAGAGCGCGCAGTCGCGCAGCGAGCAGACCCGGACGCGATCTGGTCCGCGGAACGAGCACGCGGACACCCGCCAACGGATACCCGGCGCCGCTCGGCCCGGCACCGCTCGGCGGACATTCGTCCCCACCGGGAGGCGGAGTGATCCGCGCCGGGGCGTCGCAGCGGGCCGCGACCGCACCGATCACCACCACCGCGGGCGAACGGACACCCAGGGCGATGGCATCGACCGCGATCATGTCCAGAGTGCCGCGGACGACGCGCTGGGCCGGCGTGGTAGCCCGTTCGATCACTGCGACGGGTGTGTCCGGTAACCGTCCTCCGTCGATAAGCGCGGCCGCGATGTCAGCGAGCCGCGCGACGCCCATCAGCACGACAAGGGTCATCCGGGATGCCCCGAGCGCCGCCCAGTCCACGCCTGAGTCCGGATGCCCGGGCGGCAGATGGCCGGAGACGACCGCGACATCCTGGGCGACACCACGGTGGGTGACCGGGATCCCGGCATAGGCAGGACCTGCGAACGCCGAGGTCACCCCGGGGACGACGGTGCATGCCACCCCGGCGAGCCGACAGGCTTCGGCCTCCTCGCCGCCACGTCCGAGTACGAACGGGTCCCCGCCCTTGAGCCGGACGACCAGGTGACCGGCAAGCGCGCGATCGACCAGCAGCGCGTTGAGGTCCTCCTGGGTCCGGGTCAGCGCGCCGGCGCTCTTACCACTGTAAATGATCTCTGCATCGGGCCGGACGAACGCAAGGACCTCAGCGGACACCAGGCGGTCGGTGACGACGACGTCGGCCCTGCCAAGCAGTTCCCGGCCACGGATGGTCTGCAACCCCGGATCCCCCGGCCCGGCCCCGACCAGCCAGACCTCCCCCGGGACCCGCGCCGGCCCGTCCCGCCCCGGCCCACTCGCGGCCCGCTCTCCCCCAGGCCCGTCCCCCTCGCCATCGTTGGGTGCCCGGCCATCGCTCATCCCTACGACGCTACCGCCCTGGAATCTCTGTTGACGCCTACGCTCACACAGTCGATCATCAGCTACAGCCTGCCTCCTGCTGGGGGGATGGGAAGTGATGGCCGGGACCCCGCCGGACGACGGGACCCGGCCTTCGCGCTGTCCGAGCGCCGCACCAGGGGCCACCGCAACTTCCTCGGCCGGACTGGCCAGCCACGAGATCCGTGGTCCAGCTGACGAGACAACTTGACTACCCTGACGAGACGACGCATGCTTGTATCACGCTCGCCTCCTGAGGGGGGATGGGAAGTGAGGCCGGGACTCCCGCCGGACGACGGGACCCGGCCTTCGCGCTGTGCTGAGATGACTCCTCGTCATCGAATGGCGATTTCGATCGTTGTCAGTAGATGTCCGATACTGGTGACGAACTGGTACTGGCCATCGCAAGCGGCCGACACCGCGCCAGCGACCGCATCGGCGATCCACAACATCTGCTCCTGAATAGGCCAGGAATGGTCAACGCGTAGCTGTTGCGAAATTATGTGACTACCGCGCAGGGCTGCAACCATCTCTTGATCATTCCGATTCAGTGGCGGCGTACGAGCTTCAAGCCACACACGGCTGATCCTCCGCCGGTCCAGCTCATGGAGCAGCCGCTCCATGCAGATGCGGCGGGCACGCTCCTGCTTCTTGCGATCGACCGGCGCGCCCACGACAACGACCGCCGCCAGATCAGCGCCCGCCACCAACGAGACGACCTTCCGTCTGCGCGGTGCGTCCTCGTCCCGCCAGTGCAGCCGTTGCTGGCGCTGTCCCAACAGGGACCTGAGACTGTCACGTATGGGCTGGCACGACGACACCTCGGCGACAGCTGCGGCCAGGATGTAGAGGCCGGGCTCGCCAGCCCGTAGGCGCAGCGACTCGTCCACCCAGGCATGCAGGGTGCCAGCCGCCGGGCCATGCGAGTCGTGCGGGCCATGCGGGTCGTGCGGGCCATCAGTCGGGGATCGCAGGGTCATGGTCGGATCCGTTCGCGGTGTCCAGTACGCGCGTCATCACGTGGTCGACCAGACACACTGGACAACCACACGCGAGATCATCGCACCGCGATCCGACATGTCGTCATACCGGCCCGACAAACCGTGACGGAATGTGGTCCGCAGCGAACGAACAGATCGCTAACCGCCCGAACGCCGCCAGTTCCCCTGCACCGCAACAGCCGGGATAACCGAGGTCAGTGGATGCCGCACTCGGTCTTGGTGGTACCGGCCCAGCGACCCGCACGACCCTCACCGCGCTTGGTGCACGGCCAGCAGCCGACGGAGTCGTAGCCGTCCGACAGCAGTGGATTGACGATGACGTCATGCTCCTGGATGTAACGGTTGACGTCCTCGTCCGTCCACGCCGCCAGCGGGTGGATCTTCACCTTGCCGCGTCGCTCGTCCCACCCCACGGCCGGCAGGCTCGCGCGCCCGGTGCTCTCGGCCCGCCGCGAGCCCGCCGCCCAGGCCCGGTAGGGCGCCAGCGCGCGGTCCAGCGGTACGACCTTGCGCATCCGGCAGCACAGGTCCGGATCGCGCTCGAACAGCTTCGGCCCGTACACGGCGTTCTGGCCGGCCACGGTGAGCTGTGCGCCGGCACTGATCAGTGGAAGATCATAACGGTGCATGACCGCGTCCCGGGTACCGATCGTCTCGGCGAAATGGTAGCCGGTGTCGATGAACACCACCGGGACGTCCGAGCGGATCTGGGCCAGCATGTCGACGAGCACCGCTTCCGCCATGGACGCGGCGACGACCAACTTCGTTCCGAACTCCTCCACCGCCCAGCCCAGGATCTCCTGCGCGGGCGCGCCTTCCAGCTCGTCACCGGCGCGTAGGGCACGGGCTTTCAACGCGGCATCCATCAGTCGTTCTCCTCCGTCGCTGCTCCATCGCTGCCAGAACCGCCGTATCAGTGCTCGAATTCCGCTGGACCATCCGACCTGGGCAATTCGTCCGACCCGGGCGACCCGGGCGACCCGGCCGACCCGGGCACCACCGCGAGGGCGGTCATGTTGAGCCGGAAGGCCCGCCGACAGCTCTTGCACGACCACTGACCATGACCGGAGCCGCCGGATGCCTCCTGCTCCGGTGGAAGGTAGGGAACGAGATCCTCCTCGCCGCAGTACGGGCAGTAAAAAGGAACGGAATGCCCGCTACTCATCAGCGGCTCCGGATGCGCCGGTCCGATCCGCCGGAGCGGTCAGGACGGACTCGTCCACTCGTTCGACCCAGTCCGCGAAGGACTCACCCTGGTCACGGCCGTCCACATAGGCGCGCAGGAGCCCGTCGACATAGTCGACGACTCCGGCGGATGTGACCTTCAAGCCACGGGACTTGCGGCCCAGCCGCGACCGCGTGCCGATATGACCACCGAGGTGGAGCTGGAAGCCTTCGACCATCTCCCCGGAGGAGTCCGGGACCAGGGAACCCTTCAGCCCGATGTCGGCCACCTGGAAACGCGCGCACGCGTTCGGGCACCCGTTCACGTGGATGCCGATCGGCTCGTCGAAGTCGGGCAGCCGCCGCTCCAGCTCGTCGATCAGCGATCCGGCCTTCGCCTTGGTCTCGACGATGGCGAGCTTGCAGAACTCGATGCCGGTGCAGGCCATGGTGCCGCGCCGGAAGACGCTCGGCCGGACGACCAGGTCGAGCGCGGCGAGTTCCGCCTCCAGCTCGTCGACCCCGGCCGGGTCGACGTCGAGGATGACCAGCTTCTGGGTGGTCGTCGCGCGGATGCGACCCGTGGCGAAACGATCGGAGAGATCCGCGACTGCGGCGAGCGTCGTACCGCTCAGCCGCCCGGCCCGGGGGGCGAACCCGACCGCCATGCGGCCGTCTGTCTGCGGGTGGATGCCGATGTGGTCGCGTCCCTCGTTACGTGGCGGCGGCGGTGGCGGGCCGTCGGGCAACGGTGCCGTCAGGTACTCCTTCTCCAGCGTGGTGCGGACCCATTCGGGCCCCATGTCCGCGACCAGGAACTTCAGCCGCGCCCGGGTGCGCATCCGCCGGTAGCCGTAGTCCCGGAACAGGCACGCCACGGCGTGCCAGACCTCGGCGATGCGGTCAGGGGTCACGAAGGTGCCGAGCCTGACCCCGAGCTTGGGGTTGGTCGACAGACCGCCACCGACCCACAGGTCATAGCCGGCGCCGAGCTCCGGGTGGACGACCCCGACGAACGCGATGTCGTTGATCTCATGCAGGGTGCACTGGTCGGCGCACCCGGAAACGGCACTTTTGAACTTGCGCGGCAGGTTACTCAGGGATGTGTCACCCACGTAACGCCGGACGATCTCCTCGATCGCCGGAGTCGCGTCGATGACCTCGTCGCCGTCGACACCGGCCAGTGGGCATCCCAGGATGACCCGCGGGGTGTCGCCACACGCCTCGGCCGTTGTCATCCCCGCGCCTTCGAGCGCCGTCCAGATCGCGGGAACATCCTCGATACGGATCCAGTGCAGCTGAATATTCTGACGGTCGGTGACGTCCGCGACGTCCCGGCCGTACCGGGTGGAGATTCCCGCGATCACGCGCAGTTGATCGCTGGTCATCCGGCCGCCGTCGAGGCGGATCCGCTGCATGAAGAAGGGCGCGTCGAGCTCCTCGGGCTCGAGGACGGCCGTCTTGCCGCCGTCGATTCCCTCCTTACGCTGGGTGTACAGCCCCCACCAGCGGAAGCGGCCCCGCAGGTCCTGCGGGTCGATCCCGGCGAACCCGGTGTACGGGTAGCGGTTGAGAATCCGGTCCCGGACAGCGAGACCGTCCTGGTCCTTCTTCATCCGCTCATTGGCATTGAGCGGCTCGAGGTGGCCACGTGCCCACTGGCCCTGTCCCTTCGGACGGGGCGGGCGGGCCGAACTGGAGCGTGCAGGGGTTGTCATCGAGTCTCTCGCAGCCGGGTGCGGGGTGCGCCGAGAGCACTGGCGCGCGGGCAGGTCAGCGGTGACGCGGACAGACCGCGCTCGCGACCCTGAGCAGGTCGACGTGCAGGCGCGCGACCAGACCGACATCCACCAACGGGACGTCGGCCAGAACAGAAGCCACCGGACGAACATCCGGGCCGAAGCAGGTCATGTCCGAACCAGTCAGACGGAGCCTCGGGCGCATGGTCACAGCCCTATGTTTCCACATCGGGCGCCCACAAGGCAGCGGTCATGCTCTGAATCAACACAAAACTACCGAGTGTCTACAAGCAGCGATCGCCATGCGCCTGAACCACATGATTTCGGACGGTTGGCCTCCCGCCATTCACAGGTCCCGACAGCCACAGATCCCGACAGCCACAGATCCCGACACCCACAGATCCCGACGTTCAGCGCCGGGTGGAGCCGCCTGCGGCAACCCGGGCCGGGGCACGGCCGCACACGTCTCGAAGGCGGTCGACCAGGCTGTCGGTGGCGAGGCCCTTCTCGATCAGCGCATGCGCGCCCAGCGCCGAGGCCCGCTCGCCGAGAGCCTGTTCGGAAAAGCCGGTGAAGATGACGACGCGGGCGCCCGGCGCGGCGCGACGTACCCCGGGCAGCGCCGCGAGGCCGTCCAGCACGGGCATCGAAACATCAAGCAGTACGAGGTCAGGGTCTGTCCGCGAAACGACGTCAACCGCTTCGACCCCGTTCCTTGCCTGGCCGACGACCACGAAGTCAGGTTCCATCTCCAGCAGAAGGCACACGAGGTCGCGCACACCATCCGCATCGTCGGCCACGACGACGCGAACCGCAGCCTGCGGCTCCGACTCCCCGTCCATATCAGACGTTGTACGCCACGCCGACACCCCCGCCCATCGTCATTAGGGGTGGTTTCCAGAGCTAGCCCCCCGCGTTCGCTAAGGACCGACGCCGGTGGCGGGCGATCCGCGAACCCGCGATGCTCGCGTAATCCCCGGCAACTCCTGGGATGAAGCAATGTGGAATGATTGTTTGTAGATTGTCTTTGATGCGTCAAAAGTAACAACGACAACAACTGTCGGCAACTTCCAGCACACTCAGGGCCTCCGATCGACCAAATGTTGTCGATCATGACCCCTGTCGCACACCTGGGTACACCGAGAAAAACCGATCAGCTAAGAGCGCCCGGCAACAGGAGTGTGGATCAAGGAGCGGGGCCGGGGCGCGTGCATCGCCAGGCGAAGGAGCGAGCCACCCTGGCTGGTGTCGACGAGCCCCTTGACGCCCTGCGCTCGACTCGGCGGCTGCCGACAACCGCGACCCGAGCCGGCACGGCGACATAGGCACGCAAATCACCGAGAGTAATAAAAAATAATCTTTAGGTGAGAGACCTTCGAACTCTGGCCAAAATAGGTGCACCGTGACGTAAGATGGTCACAAAAGGTGACACGATTTGTTCGGATCAGTCCATGGAAGCAACGTCCGGTAAGTAAGCCAGGTCCCGCATGTAAGCCACGTCCAGTTTGGCACCGTGACACCGATCGGGTCGGTCGGCAAACTCCTGCTGCCCGGCGTTCTCGAAAGGAAGCAGACGCAGATGCGGCAACGGAGCCGAGTCCGTGACGGCACGGCCACCGCGGAGGATCTTCTACCACGGGAGATCCGTCGCAGACGTGAGGAACGAGGGCTCTCCCGGGACGATCTCGCGAAGATCGCTGGTTACAGTCGACAG
>NZ_CAUVXI010000044.1:21404-30568 GCF_963555845.1 Protofrankia sp. Cas8
CAGCCAGCTGGAACAGCCCAGCCGCGGTATACCCACACGACCGGTCCTCGCGGCCGTCGACGCGGCCCTGGCGGCGGACGGCGCTCTCGTGGCACTTCGGCTGGCCGCGATCGAAGCCCGCTCCGAACGAATGCAGCACGCTCCCAACCCGGAGGTCGAATCCCGCCGCAGGATCCGCCACCTGCTCGACCATCAGACCTCCGACCGAAAGCTGGACGTCCTCGACCAGCAGGTAGCGGAACTGATCAGATCCGCTGACCAGCTCACTCCCGCCGATATCACCGTCCGCGTGCAGGAGCAGCAGCGCTCTGCCGACATTCTCCTTCGAACCCGAATGCTTCCCCATCAGCAGTTCCGCCTTTTCATGATTGCGGGCCATCTCGCAGGTCTGCAGGCGATTGCCCTGCTGGACAACTATGAGTTCGAGAAGGCCAGCACCTGTTGCCTGGAGGCGGCCGTCTTCACTGAGCTAAGCGGCCATGAGGGACTGCGCACCTGGACCCTCGCGGTGAACAAGCTGATTGACACGGCTGTCCACTGCGCGGACACCGCCCCCGCCTTCCCTGCGCCGGACGAGTGCGCGGGCGAGGCCACCACGCCACGCCTTCGGATTGCCACCGGCACCGGCACCGGCACCGACGGTGGCGGTGGGGTTCGCGCGATCGACCCGTCAGCATCGAAGTCGGACTCAGAAGATCCACTGATCGCGCCGGGTGGCTCGTCGACGCCTCCGATACTCGTTGCCATGGTCAGACGCCGGGTCGCCCGGTTCGCACCGGCAACCACACCGAGGACACGTCCGCCCGCGGATCTCTCGCACAGATTTCGCCCGCCCGTGTAAGAGCGACGGCCCTACACGTCGGCGAAGACGATGCGGGCCCGCGGCGGGACGACCCCGCGCGCCGCGGCCCGTCCCGCGAACGCCATCAGACCCTCAAGCTGGCGATCTCCCAGGGAGAAGTCCAGGGTCGTGAAATAACGCGTCAGGGTGGCGGCGTCGAACGCCTCCCAGCGCGCCGCATGCCTGGCCACCGCGTCGAGCTGACGTAGCGCGAGGTCGAGGCTGCCGCGGAAGGCATCGTGAACCTCCTTGACCACACCCGGGTAGGCCTGGGCGAAGTCACGCCGCGCCGCCCAGACCGCGAACACCATCGGCAGCCCTGACCAGTTCCGCCACGCCGCCCCAAGATCGACCACATGGAGCGGATGGGCGCTCCCGGCCCGTTCGGCGTCGTGGACGGCGCGCAGCGCCACATCGCCGATCAAGACGGCGGCGTCGGCCTCGCGCAGCATGAGCGGCAGGTCCGGCGGCATCCTGGCGTAGGTCGGGGCCAACCCCAGTTCGTCCTCGAGCAGGATCTGTGCGAGCAGGACGCCGGTCCGCGACGTGGAACCCAACGCGACCGAGCGGATCCGCTCCAGCGGGACGGCGCTGATCAGCGCGACCGACAGGACGGGGCCGTCGGAGCCGACCGCGATGTTCGGCAACGCAATAAGATCATCCGCGTGCCGCAGGTACTCGACGAGACTGATCGGGCCGATGTCGAGGTCGCCGCGCACGAGTGCCTCGTTGAGCCGGTCAGGAGTGTCCTTGGTCAGCTCAACGTCCATGAGCGCGCCGGAGTGCACCAGCCCCCAGTAGAGCGGAAGGCAGTTGAGGAACTGGATGTGGCCGACCCGTGGCCGCACCAGCCTCGACCCACCCGCCGGCTCGCCGGTCAACGGATCACCGGTCAACGCAGCCAGCCGCGTCGTTCCTCAAGGGCGCCGAGCACCGCACGGCGCTGGCGAAGCGCCACCGGATAGCTCACGAGCCCACTGAGCACAAAGGCCGCGGCGAATGCCAGGAATCCGTTCACGCCCAGTAGTAGCACCACGGCGAGCACCGCACCAAAAATCACAGCTCGCAATGCGAAGTAGCGGGCGTTGATGGCAAGCAGGCCCGAGCCGGAGGGTGGCGCCGGTGGCGGCAGGCGCGACGGCCACCCGGGCAGCGACCGCCCCGCGCCGTCAGGTGTCCGTCTTCGAAGATCCACGGTATCCTCCCGATCCCTCGTTCCCTCGTCCCCGGACCGGACGACAGACCCCGGTCCGGCACCTCATCTCGGCCGACGGGTCCGACGCCGCACCCAGCCGAGGCGTTGCAACACAGACGGATACAGACCAAGACAGATGAACATCACCAACAGGCCGAGCAGACCGGCCGGGCCGATCGCCAGACCAGCCACCCTCGCCACGGCGTATGCGGCCACGCCCGGGACCAGAATCACCAGGAAGGCCAGCGTGAAGATCGAGCCGATACCGGCCGATCCCTTCGGTCTGGCCAGGCCCGCAGGCGCGCTCGACCGCGCCGCCTCAGTGTCCGAGGCGGCGCGGGTGTTCGAGGAGTTCGAGGTGGCCGGCCGGTCTGCTTCCATGTCGCGGGACCCTATGCACCGATCGGCTGCGGAAGATCCCGGCGAGCAGGGTCGGGCCCGTCGAACTCGCGGATCACCCGGTAGCGGGTGTTGCGTTCCACCGGCCGGAACCCGGCGTCCCTGATCACGGCGAGCAGGTCGTCGCGGGTCATCGTGGTGGGCGTCCCGAAACCGTCCGCGTCATGAGTGATCTTGTACTCGACAACCGACCCATCCAGGTCGTCCGCGCCGAAGTTCAGAGCAAGCTGGGCCGTGGTCAGGCCGTGCATCACCCAGAAGCACTTGATGTGATCGATGTTGTCGAACAGCAGCCGGGACACCGCGAACGTCTTCAGCGCCTCGGCACCGGTCGCCATCGGCTGGTTCATGAGTCGGTTGCGCGGATCACCGGCCGCGTCGTGCTGGAACCGCAACGGGATGAACACGACGAAGCCGCCGGTCTCGTCCTGCAGCTCGCGCAGTCGCAGCACGTGGTCGACCCGGTGCCGCGGCTGCTCGATGTGGCCGTAGAGCATGGTGCACGGCGTACGCAGGCCCTTGGAATGCGCGATGCGGTGGATACGCGACCAGTCCTCCCAGTGGGTTTCGTGGCCGACGATGTGCTGGCGGACCTCCCAGTCGAAGATCTCCGCGCCACCCCCGGTCAGCGACTCCAGACCGGCATCGATCAGCTCGTCCAGGATCTCGTCCGCGGGCAGGCCGCTGATCTTCTCGAACCAGTGGATCTCGGTGGCGGTGAACGCCTTCAGCGCCACTCCCGGCAGCGCCGTGGACAGCTCGCGCAGCGAACGCGGGTAGTAGCGCCACGGCAGGGTGGGATGCAGGCCGTTGACGATGTGCAGCTCGGTGATGCCGGCGGGCTCCATCTCCCTGGCCAGCCGCACCGCCTCCTCGATGCGCATCGTGTACGCCTCGGCCTCGCCGGGCTTGCGCTGGAAGGAGCAGTAGGCGCAGGACGCCGCGCACACGTTGGTGAGGTTCAGATGCCGGTTGACGTTGAAATACGTCGCATCGCCGTTCTTGCGGACGCGGACGGAGTGCGCAAGCTCCCCCAGCCAGGCCAGCTCGTCACTGGCGTAGAGGGCCTCGCCGTCGGCGCGGCTGAGCCGCTCGCCGCCGGCGACCTTGGCTTCGATCTCACGCTTGAACCCGGCGTCCATGAAGATGAGCGTAGTCCCGCCCGCTCGCGCAGCCGGCCACCACGTGACGCCCGGCACTGTGACCATCCACCCCGGGCGGTGCCGTCCGGCGACATCCGGTTGACGTCACACCTGCACGACCCGGATGTCGGGCCGTTCCCCCAGCAACCGTCCAAGATCACCAATATCGCTGGTCAGCACCAGCACCGGAGGCTCCGCGCGCAACGCGGTCATGGCAACCACCGCGTCCACCGTGTTGTTCATGTCCAGCGAACCGAGCAGCTCCCCGGCGAGGTGCCCGATCTCCGGGGTGACGGAATCAACCCGGAGACCGCCCAGCAGCTTGTGGACCTGCGCGTCCCTGCGATGACCCCGGAGTACCTCGGTGAGAATGATCGAAGTGGTCACGACGGCTCCACGTCGCCGCCGGGTCGAATCGAGCAGGGCACGTACGTAGGTCTGTCCGAGCGCCGCAGCTCGCAGCCCCTCTCCGTCAAGCACCACCGTGCCGCCAGAAGGAGCAGCTGCGGAGCCTTTCAGGCGCCGGGAGCGTCCGGCCACAGCGCGTCCGCGATCGATTGATCAACTTCTGTCAACGGACCATCGCGCTCGTCGAGTTCGCCGAGAAACCGTCCGAGGTTGCGATATTGCAGCTGCTGTCGGGCCGCCTCCGCGAGGAATCGACTCACTCCACGCGGGCCCGCTTCCTCTCGGATGGCCTTGGCAAGGTCGGACGGGAGGGTGACGGTGACGCGAACTGGATGATCTTCGGTGTGACGGGCCTCGGTGCCATGGCCGTCGGTGCCATCGCGGCCATGCCCGGTCGAGTGCGCGACGCCGGAGCGGCGCGGAAGAACGGGTGCGGTCATGAATCGAGTGTGACACCGCGAGCGACCCTCGACCCGCCACTCAGACCTGAGACACCACACAGACCACGCATATACGAAAAATACGACTACACCCTCATATTTGAACCGCTGTCGGAGCGACAGAATGGTCAGGAGCGGGGGTTGTCGGATGGGGCGGCGGGCTTGCCGACAGGACGCCCGGCGGCGCGCTCGGCGGCGCGGCGCTGCATCCGGCCCAACGGGTAGGTCAGCACACCTGCGATCACCAGACCGGACAACAGCGCCAGAACCGGATTCACGCCCAGGATGAGCAGGACGACCAGCACCATGACCAGTACCGCGATCCGCGCGGCAAAGTACGGCAACTGCACCCGAAGGTTCGGCGGGGTCGGATCGGGCGCAGTCCGGTCGGGCGCAGCCGGCTCGGGTGGGGAACGCCGGGCGGCGGGGACAGGGCGCGGCACCGAACCGTCGCCCGACCCGGCTGTCCGTTTCGCTCCGGCGGGCGGTCTGCCGGCGTTCGGTCTACCGGCGTTCGGTCTACCGGCGTTACGACGGGTCATCCCTGCCTCAATCCCGTGCCTCAAGCCCCAGCGTGGCATCAACTACCGCTGCCGTGGGTTCACGGTACGGCCCAGGTAGCAGGCGCCGTTGACGCGCACGGTCACGGGGACGGGCGGCGGGCGGCGCCGAGCTCGCCCGTCCAGCGGCGCAGGAGGTTGTTCGGCACGCCGGCAGCGTCCAGAACCTTGCCGGCCACGAAGTCCACGAGCGCCTGCGCGTCGGCCGCGCCCGCGTAGAAGCCGGGGCTCGCCGCCGCCACGACCGCGCCCGCCTCGTGCAGCGACAGCATGTGTAACAGCGTCGAGCGGGTGAAGGGCATCTCCCGCGGGACGACGACCAGCGTGCGTCGTTCCTTCAAGGTGACGTCGGCGGCGCGTTGCAGCAGGTCCTTGGACAGGCCCAGCGCGATGCCGGCCACCGCCGCTGTGCTCGCCGGAACGACGATCATCCCCCTCGTCAGGTAGGAACCGCTGCTCGGGCCGGCCGCGAGGTCACCGGGCGACCAGTGGCGGATCCAACCCTGCGCCGCCGCCCCCGACACACCGGCGGACGCGTCAACATCAATGTCAACGTCAACGTCAACGCCGAGCCAGCTGGCCAGCGACTGCGGCCAGGCGTTGTCCCGCCAGGCCAGGCCGGTCTCGTCGAGCAACGTGAGCCGGGCGGCCCGGGAGACGATCAGATCGATCGGCAGACCGGCGTCCAGCAGCCCGCGCAGCACCGATGCCGCGTACGGCGTGCCACTCGCGCCGCTGACGCCCACCACCCATGGTCGCCGCGGTTCGCCACCGTCCATGTCGGCCTCCAGCCACGCCCCGCCCACGCCACGCCCCACATCCCGCCCCGGTCACCAGGCCAGGCCACGCCCGGCCAGGTCGATGACGGCGAAGGCGAACAGGACGATACCGACGAAACCGTTCGCGGTGAGGAAGGCCCGGTTCACCCGCGACAGGTCGTCCGCGGACACGATCGCGTGCTCGTAACAGAACGCTGCCGCGGTCACGGCCAGACCCGCCCACCACCAGGCGCCGAAGTTCTCCATCAGCCCGAACATGACAAAGAGGGCGAACGTCAGGACATGGGTGACGATCGAGGCGGTCAACGCCGCCTGAACGCCGAAACGGGCCGGCACCGAACCCACGCCGATGCTGCGGTCGATCTCGGCGTCCTGGCAGGAATAGATCAGGTCGAAGCCGCCTATCCAGGCGCCGACCGCAACCCCGAGCACGACTCCCGCCCACGACCACCGGCCGGTGATGGCTATCCAGGCACCGATGGGCGCGACCGCCTGTGCCAGCGCAAGGACGGCATGCGGGAAGTTGGTGAACCGCTTGGAATAGGAGTAGACGACCAGTGGAATCACCGCGAGCGGCGCGAGCGCCAGACAGAGCCAGGACAGTGCCGCCGCGCAGGCGCAGAAGACCGCCAACGCGACGGCCGCACCAACGGTGGCTGTGCGCACCGAGACGACGCCGGTGACCAACTCGCGACCGGCCGTGCGGGGGTTACGTCCGTCGATCGTACGGTCGATGATCCGGTTGGTGGCCATCGCGAAGGTGCGGGCCGCGACCATCGCGACGGTCACCAGCCCGAGGTCCGACCAGTGCACCGAGCGGGAGACGTCAAAGGAGGCGGTGAGCGCGGCGACGTAGGCGAACGGCAGGGCGAACACCGAATGCTCGATCACCACCACCCGCAGGAAGGCGCGAACCGGGCCGTCGGGCGCCGGGGCCGGCCCCGACATCCCCGGCGCAACTACCGCTTCACTCACCAGCGATCAACTCCATCCACCGCACCGCCCATCGGAGACCGGAGACCGGAGACCGGAGACCGACAGCGTCCCGGCCATGGGCACCACTCACAGTCCGTACTTTTTCCAGCGCCGGGTGACCAGATCCCTGGTTGCCTGATCCATCACGGCCTCCGCGGGCCAACCGCCCTCGCGACGGTATCCCTCGGTCGCGAGCTTGCGGGTGGCGTCCACGCCGATCTTCCCGCCGAAGAACTGCTCATAGGACGCGTGGTCGAGGTGGTCGACCGGGCCGATCGTGGTCAGCAGGTCATGGGCGTAGTCGACGTTGCCGAACGCCCGCCAGGCCACCTCGGAGTAGTCGTGAACGTCACAGTCCGCGTCGACGACGACAACAAGCTTGGACAGTGACAGCAGCCCGGCGCCCCAGATCGCGTGCATGACCTTCTGCGCGTGCTTGGGATACCGCTTGTCGATCGAGACGATGGCGCAGTTGTGGAAGACGCCCTCGACCGGGAGGTCGTAGTCGACTATCTCCGGGATCATCATCCGGATCAGCGGGAGGAAGATCCGCTCTGTGGCCTTTCCGAGCGGCCCGTCCTCCTGCGGCGGGCGACCCACGACGATCGTCTGGAAGACCGGGTCACGCTGCATGGTCATCACGTCGACCCGAAGCGCGGGGAACGGTTCGACCGGCGTGTAGAAGCCCGTGTGGTCGCCGAACGGCCCCTCCGGACGCCGTTGCCCAGGCTCAAGCCAGCCCTCCAGCACGATCTGGGCGTTCGCGGGCACCCGCAGCGGAACGCTCAGGCAGTCGACCATCTCGACCCGCTCGCCCCGCAGGAACCCGGCGAACAGGTACTCGTCGATCTCCGCCGGTAGTGGAGCCGACGCCGCATAGGTTACCGCCGGATCGCAGCCGAACGCGATCGCGACCGGCAGCTTCTCACCACGGCGCTCCGCCACGGCATGGTGGGCGTTGGAGTCCTTGTGGATCTGCCAGTGCATGCCGACCGTCTGGGCGTCGTGCCGCTGCAGCCGGTACAGGCCCAGGTTGCGTTGGCCCGTCTCGGGATGCTTGGTGTGGGTGAGTCCGAGGTTGAGGAAGACACCGCCGTCCTCCGGCCAGGAATGCAGCCCGGGCAGCCGAAACAGGTCGACGTCCGAGCCCTTGAGCACGATGTCCTGGCAGGGGGCGGTGCGGACCGTGCGCGGTGGCACCGCACGCAGGGCCGCGACCTTGCCGAACACCTCGCGCAGCCCGGCGAACCCCACCGGCATCTCCGGCTTGAGCATGGCGGCGATCCGATCGCCGATCGCGTCGAGGCTGTCGGCTCCCAACGCCGCAGCCATCCGCTCCTGCGTCCCGAAGACGTTGATCGCCAATGGCATGTCGGCGCCGGTCGGCCGATCGAACAGCAACGCGGGTCCGCCCTCCCGGACAACCCGGGTGACGATCTCGGTGACCTCCAGGACCGGGTCGACCGGGACGCGGACGTGCCGCAGGTCACCGTGGCGCTCGAGGTGAGCGAGGAACGCGCGCAGATCCGCCCAGGCCATGGCCACCATCCTTGCAGCGGGCGGTGCGGGCAGGCGCATCATGGTTGGCGGTACCGTCGAACAACGACGGACATGGTGGACGGCAGACGGCCGGTACGGCACTGGCGGGTGATCAGCGCTTCGGTGCGGTCCCGACAGCCCGTACGGGCCCGGCGGATGGCGAGAGCAGGGAAAGGGGCGGCGGTACGGTGGTCGGCTTCGTACTGACGCTGGCACTTCTCGGATTCTGGATCTACGCGATTGTTGACGTGGCGCTGACCCCGGCAGCCTCGGTCCGCACGCTCCCCAAACTCGCGTGGATTGCGATCATCGTTCTGTTCGAGGTCGTCGGCGCCGTGGCATGGTTCCTGTTGGGCCGCCCACGCCGCGGCGCCGGTGCCGCGCAGAACAGTGACCACCCGGCGTGGGGCGGTCGCTCGCCCTGGACCGAACGCCCCGGTGCCCGCTGGGGTGAGCGCAACAGGGTCTCCACCGAGCGCAGGTTTCCCTGGGCCCGCCGAGGCCCGACGCCGCCACCGGTCGCCCCCGACGACAACCCCGAATTCCTGCGCGAGCTGTCCGAACGGATCCGCCGTGGGGACGGCGACGGCACGTCCCGGACCTGAAACCGACAGCCGCTGGTCTCAGTTGACCCCAGCGTATGAATGCAGGCCGGAAATCACCAGGTTCACCAGATAGTAATCGATAAACAACGCGCTGAAACCCAGCAGGGAGATCGCCGCTGCCCTGCTGCCTTTCCAACCCGCTGTGGCCCGCGCGTGCAGGTACGCGGCGTAAATCACCCAGGTGATGAACGACCAGGTCTCCTTCGGATCCCAGCCCCAGTAGCGGCCCCAGGCGGCCTCCGCCCAGATCGCCCCGGCAATGACCGCGAACGTCCAGATCG
>NZ_CAUVXI010000045.1:0-6821 GCF_963555845.1 Protofrankia sp. Cas8
ATACCACTACCTTTCGTGGGGCGGAAATGACAGTTGCGTCGTAACCACTAGTGGTCGGGTACGCCGGATTACCCGATGGATTCCGCTGGAGAAGGTCCAGAGCGTCCGCCGGGTCCAGGGACCGGTACAGCGGATGCTCGGGCTGGCGACGATCCATCTCGACACCGCTGGTCGACGCATCCAGGCGGAGCTGACCGATCGCGACGTCGACGAGGTTGACCGCCAGCTGGCCGTTCTTCCTGGCCAGTGCCGCGCGGCCCGTCACGGTCAACGGCCGCCACGGTCAACGGACACGGGATTTGTGGATCAGGTCACACAAGCTCTCGACGCATCGTAGAATCAGTTTCATGGCGCGCCTGGGTGACCTTGAACGGTCAGTCATGGACGTACTGTGGGATACGGACGGCTGGCTGACCGCGCGTGAGGTCGCAGCCCGCCTCGACCATGAACGGGACCTCGCCTACACCACCGTCCTCACGGTTCTGGAACGTCTCGAGCGCAAGGGATTCGTCCAGCGCGAACGCGCCGAGCGCGCGCACCGCTACCAGGCGTCGAGCAGCCGGGACGCGGTGGTGGCCGAGGCCATGCTCGCTGTCCTCGACACCACCGACGACCGCAACTCGGCGCTGGTCCGCTTCGTCGGTTCGGTGTCCCCCGCCGAAGCCGAAATCCTGCGCCGGGCGCTGACCCGGTCAGCCGACGCCAGCCAGGACGCCCTCGGGCCGAACTCCCGCGAACCCGACGCCACGGGGTTCGACACCACGCGGCCGGGCGCAGCTGGGCAGGATGCCCACGGGCAACGGGAGCGGGAGGACGCACGACCTCCTGGCAGAGGTACTGTTCACCCCCTATGATGACCGCGGCCATCCTCGCTCTGTTCTCGGGCGCCCTCGCGTGGCCGGTCCCACGGCTGCTCGCCGCGGCCCACTGGCCGTCCCGCTGCCCTCGATCGGCAATCGTGCTGTGGCAGGCCGTCGGGCTCGCGGGTGGGGTCTCCGCCCTGATCGCGGTAATCGCCTTCACCTTCGCGCCGCTGTCCGCGAACGTGGCGGTGAGCCTACGGGATCATGCCGACCATCTGGCAGCGGGCGAGCCGCTGGCCGGGCTCGGCTGGATCAACCTGATCGGCCTTGCGGTGGCATCGATGCTCACCGCCCGATTGTTCGGTGTCCTGGCCCTGTCGACGTCGCGGACCGCCCGGCAACGTCGCCGTCACCGTCACCTGGTCGACCTCGCCGGCCGCGACCACGACAACCACGACCACGACAACCACGACCAACGGGCCCGCCGACGCGGTCAGGTCCGCGTACTGGATCATCCGGTCGCGGTCGCGTACTGCCTCCCCGGAGTACGCCACACCCGGGTCGTCGTCTCCAAGGGGCTACTCGCCGCACTCGCTCCCGATGAGCTGGAAGCCGTCCTCGCCCATGAGGAAGCCCATGCCCGCGGTCGCCACGATCTCGTCATCCAACCCTTCGTGGCCTGGCAGGAGACCTTCCCCTTCCTGCCGCCTGCCCGCGAGGCGACCGCCGCGGTGTCGCTGCTGGTCGAGATGCTCGCCGATGACGCCGCCGCCCGATGTACCAGTGGGCAGACCCTCGCGCGCGCGCTGGCCCGGCTCGGCGTCGCCCGGTCTCCGGTGCCGGCGGGCGCGGTCGCGATCACCGGAGCGCCCCACCATCGGGTGTCCGCACGAGGCCGGACGCTGTGGCCACCACGTGCCAGCCACAGCAGCGACATGACGGAATCAAAAGGCATGAGCCGCGTGAGCGCCTCGCCGGCCGAGCCCAGCCGGTCGCCGATCCACGCTCCACTGATCGCTCGCATTTCGCGGCTGCTGGATCCCTCGCCCCGGACGCCGCTGTGGGCACACGCGGCGGTCTACCTGACAGCCGCCGCCGTGAGCGCGTTCCCCGTGGTCGTCCTGTTGGCCACCTAGGGCGACTCCCAGACATGCATTCGGTACGACACTGCTGGTAGCCAAACTCGCCGAGATCATCCCGACCGGCAACCCCGGCGAACCCGGACGTGGTTTCACATTCACCGCACGTTTGTTTTCGTCGGACGATGGGCACTGCCCACCACACGGCTGAACGGAAGACAAGGCGATGGATATGACGTGCCCAACTCATTGCATCACGTATCGCAATGGTTTCGTTCATTGCAAACACAGGCCATGCCACCGGCAAGAGGGCCATATCGCAACGTGACATACCGCACCGCACAAATGTCACGGCGTGACGGCATGAGGCCTGCCCGTGTCCATGCGGCCCACGCACGCCCATGATCCGACAGCCAGACGTTCCCGGTCGCTCTGCGCCAGCGGAGTCCGACGGATTGAACAGTCTTGAACTGGCCACGCGGCTCGCAGACCTCGCGCCGGCCGGTCTGTTCATCGTGGACGCGCAGCTGCGGGTCCTGCGGACGAACCAGGCTATGCTCACCCACAATGCCCTGTCCGCGGACGACATCGGGAAACAGACCATCGCCGACCTGTTTCCGGACGTAGCACCCTATCTGTGGGACATGATCCGAAAGGTGCTGAGGACCGGGGAACCGATCCTCGACGTGGAGACCACGGACAGCGCCCCGGGAAGCTGGCCCGACCGACGGGTCTGGCGTCTTTCCCACCACCCGATCCGCAACCGCGACGGCGTAACGGTGGCGGTCGGTGTGGCCGTAGTGGACGTGACCCGCCGGCGGCGGGCGGAGGCCGAACGCGGGGCAGCCGAGCAGCGGTTGCGGCTGCTCAGCCGGGCCAGCGCACTGGTCGGCGCGTCCCTGAAGCTGTCGGACACGCTGGACGCGCTCGTCGAGCTCGTCGTCCCGGAGTTCGCGGACAACTGCGAGCTCCTGCTGGCCCCGACGCCGTTCGACGCGGCCAGCCGACCGGACCCACTGATAATGCGAGGATTCGCGTCAGCCAACCGGCCAGCCTCCCCACCCCTGCCGGCGGACGTGGCGGAGTCCGTCGGCGTCCTCGTAGAACTCAGCCGGGACAACCCGGCGCATCAGGCGCTCGCCACCCGCCGGCCGGTGCTCTTCGACGTGGACGACAGAGTGATCCAAAGCGTCCGCGTTCGCGAGCCGCACAGGCACAGCCCACAGGTCCACTTCGAGCGCATCCAGATCGACGTGGCCATCGTGGCCCCGCTCCTGGTAGGTGAGCAGTTTTTCGGTGTTGTCTACTTCGGCATCTGCTCGTCCCGCCAGCGCTACGGCGACTACGAGCTCCAGACCGCGGCCGAGCTGGGCAGCCGCCTCGCCACGTCGGTGGCCAACGTCCGCGCCTATCAACGCCAGCGCGCTGCCGCCCTCACACTGCAACGCGGCCTGTTACCGCACGACACCCCCGCCGTCGAAGGCCTGGACATCGCCTGGCGTTACGAGCCGGGAACGGCTGGTACCGAAGTCGGTGGCGACTGGTTCGACATCATCGCGCTGTCCGCGGGCCGGGTCGCCCTGGTCATCGGGGACGTCATGGGCCGGGGCCTCGCGGCTGCGGCCGTCATGGGGCAGGCCCGTACCGCCGTCCGCGCCTTCGCCGCGCTCGACCTGCCGGCAGCAGACGTCCTGACCCACCTCAACGACCTCGTCCAGACCATCGGCACCGGCCCCGACGCCACCCTCATCAGTTGCGTCTATGCAATCTTCGAACCCGCCGGCGGCACGATCTGCGTCGCCAACGCGGGTCACCTCGATCCCGTCCTCACATGTCCGGACGGGGAGGTCCACCACCTCGGCGGTCACGGCGATCCGATCCTCGGTCTGGGCCTCGGGGAACAGACGGCCTACGCCGAAACATGGCACGCATTCCCGGCCGGGAGCACCCTTGCCCTTTTCACCGACGGCCTCGTCGAATCCCCGGCCATCGACATCGGCGAAGGCTGCCGGCGCCTCGAGCGCACCCTGGGCACCATTCACGGCTCCGCGGAACGAACCGATGCACCTGATCTCGAAATGACCGCCGACCGGTTGCTCGCCCTCCTCGATCGCAGTGAGGGCTACGACGACGACGTCGCGCTGCTGCTTGTCCGAGCCACGGCGACGGCCACCACCGCCACCGCCACGATCGCCCCGCTCCCCCAGGCCGCGAAGGCAGCGCGGGAAGCCGTCCTGGCCACCCTCAAGCGTTGGGGAGTCGACAACGACGCCTTTACCGTCGAACTGCTGGTCAGCGAATTGGTCACCAACGCCATCCGCTACGCGAACACCCCCGGGCGCCTCGTCCTGCGCCGCGGCCGGCACGCCCTCTACGTCGAAGTCTCCGACGAGGACACCCGCGTGCCCCGCCTGCTGCACCCCACGGTCGACGACGAGGGCGGACGTGGTCTCCAGCTCGTCGCCGAACTGGCCACCCGCTGGGGTGCCAGGCCGACCCGAACCGGCAAGACCGTTTGGTTCCAGCTCGACATCCCCAGCTCATGACCCCGGGCTCAGCGCGGCGGCAGCTCCGTGATGTCCCAGCCGGCAGCCCGCAGGCGTTCCTCGACGCGAGCGACGGCGGCCTCGTCCACAGGTCCATTCGTGGCCGCGCTGACCGCCTGACGGACCACCTCATGCGGGTCGTCGGCCGTCGCCAGCTGTCCGGACAGCGCCAACTCGTCGGCGACCCGTTCCAGATCCGCCGTCGAAAGCTGCCGGCCGAGGACAGCGAACAACGCAATGTAGTCATGTTTGGGAAGCCCTTCGGGATATCCCTGACGGACCCAGTCGATGATGCGCTGAAGAAAGGCGGGAAGCGCCATGTCAGGCCGCCACGATGATGTAGATGCCGAGTCCGATCCCGGCCAGGACGGTGGCGAAGCACAGGACGGCGAGCACCAGCCCCACCGTATTACCGCCCATCACCGTGGTGCCGGCGGCGGCATCGGTTCCGTGCCGGCCGCCGCCGGGCAGGGCCAGCGCACGGATACCGACGGAGAACAGGGCCGGCAGGCCCGCGCCCGCCAACAATCCGACTACAATTATCTTGCCAACCGCGCTGAAATCAATCCAACTGTTCACGACCCGCTGCCCTTCAGGTGCTGGAGGTGGTAGCCGGCTCGGCCGGAAACCCGTCGCCGGTCCATTCGTCGTTGATGTTGTCGGGGTTGACCGGGTTCCGACGCGAGGCCAGGTAGAAGGAGATCGCCACCGCGAGGAGTGCGATGAAGACGAGGGCGGCACCGAGATCCCCGCCGATACCCTCCGCAATTCCATAGGCAAGAGCGCCGACGATGCCTGCCGCCGGCAACGTGAATACCCACGTGACGGCCATGCGGCCGGCAACGCGCCAACGCACCTCGGCACCCCGCTTGGCGACCCCCGATCCGAGGATGGCGCCGGTCACCACCTGGGTCGTGGACAGGGAGTACCCGTAGTAGCTCGACAACAGAATTGTCGCCGCCGACGCTGATTCGGCACCCATGCCCTGAGGCGCTTCGATCTCGATGAGGCCCTTTCCCAGGGTCCGCATCACCCGCCAGCCACCGACATAGGTGCCCAGGCTGATCGCCAGGGCGCAGGACACGATGACCCAGTCGGGCGCCTGCGCGTCGGCGCTGAGCGTGCCGTTCGTGATCAGGGCGAGGGTGATGATACCCATCGTCTTCTGGGCGTCATTCGTTCCATGAGAGAGCGACACCATGGACGCCGACCCGACCTGGCCTATCCGGAATCCACGATCTCTCGGGCCGGTCGGTACCGGGCGGGAGATCAGATATATGAGGAAGGTCCCGACAAGGGCGATGCCGCCGGCGATCGGCGGCGACAGAATCGCCGGGATGATAACTTTTTCGACCAGACCCTGCCACTTCACTCCGCTGGTGCCGGCGGCCGCGAGGGTGGCGCCGATCACGCCTCCGATCAGGGCCTGGGACGAACTCGATGGGATTCCGAAAAACCAGGTGAGGAGATTCCAGGTGACACCGCCGCACAGGCCGGCGAACACCACGGTCAAGGTGATTGCATCACTCTGCACGAGTCCGCTCGCGATGGTGGCCGCCACGTTCAGGGACAAGAACGCACCAACCAGGTTGAGCACCGCGGACAGCCCGACCGCGACCCGGGGACGCAAAGCACCGGTCGCGATCGACGTGGCCATTGCATTACCGGCGTCATGGAAACCATTGGTGAAATCAAATCCCAGTGCCGTCACAATTACCAATGCGAGCAGCAGATCGTTTTCCACCCCATCACATTCCCGCTCGCCGGCGCAGATCGCCAGTCGAGCGGGAACGGATACCCATTCGTCCGCTGATCCGCCCGGTCGCGGATGGATTTCGGACAGCAGCTCCCGGGCGGCGGGTCAGCGGCTCATATACCGCATCCGGGGCAGTCAGCCATGGGTGATTGTCACATTCCGGACCGTGTGCACATCGGTGCGACTGCCCGTCCCAGCGGTGAACCCGAGCAGTACGTTCGACGGCAGGTCCGCCGCCGTGTCGATCACCGTTATCCCGTCCACCGCGACGACGATCCGGCCACCCGAGGCCTCCACGTCGATCAGGTGGGTACCCGTCCGCAGGTCACCAATTTTGGTCGAACTTGCCAGGACGACCGGCGCCGTGCCGGCGGTGCCACGCACAACCGAGACATAGTGCGACGGCGCGCCGCCACGATAGGTGGCAAGCGTGACGGCGAAGCCCGCCAGTCCGCTGAACCCGAGCCCGCCGCCGTTCTTCCCGAGTGCGGTGGGTCCGGCGTTCGCGGCGTCCAGCAGCGCGAACGTCTGTCCGTCGCCACCTGTGCCGCCACCGATCTGCACGGTGAACGTTGCATGCAGACCACCGACGGTCGGCTGCGGGGTGCCGTAGAACGACGACCCGGCGCGGTTCTGT
>NZ_CAUVXI010000045.1:7368-11577 GCF_963555845.1 Protofrankia sp. Cas8
GCCGCGGGCGTGAGCACGAGGTCGCTGCCCGACAGCGTCGCCGAGCCGTTGCGCGACCATCCGGGCGCGGTGAGCGGTGGCGGCGTCGACGGAAGACGGCTGATCGTCACGTCGCGCACCACATGCAGATCAGTGACGGAACCGGTTGAACCGGTGAAGGCCAGCAGCGCGTTGGCCGGCACCGCCACGGCGACGTCGAGCTTGGCCTGGCCGTCGACCGCGACCTGCACGCGGCCGCCGGTGACAACCACGTCGACAACGTGGGTACCGTCACGCCAGTGGGGCACGTTGGTCGTGCGCGCCACGTACGTCGAGGATCCGCCGGATGTCCCCGTCGCCACGGCGAGCGAATTGCCGTGGGTGTAGGTGTCGAGGGCGACCGCCACCCCGGGTAGGGTACCGAAGCCCATGGACCCACCGTTCGTGCCCAGCGCCCGGTCGGTCGTCTTGGTCGCGTCCAGCAGCGCGAACGTCTGTCCGTCGCCACCTGTGCCGCCACCGATCTGGGCGGTGAACTCGATCGCCAACCGGTCGGTCGACACGGTCACCGGGTAGACGGCGGAGCCGGCTTTGTACTGCTGCGTCGGGGTCAGCACCAGATCACCGCCGGACATCGCCGCGGTCCCGTTGAGCGTCCATTTACCCTGGCTGGGCGGCGGGAAGCTGTTCGGGTCCGGCGAGGTGCCTTCGCCGGACAACGTCACGGTCTGTACGCCCGCTCCGTCATCGCCGGTGAGGATGTACGAGCCGGCCTGCACCCCGGTCGAGGTCGGCGTGAACGTCACCGACTGGTGGATCACCTCGCCCGGGGCCAGCGTGAGCCCTTCGGAGATCTGCGTACTGGCGAAGTCACCGACCGGGGCCTTCGCCTTTGTAATCGTCAACGGCAGGTTGCCGTCGTTGCGGACGTCAAACGTCGCCGTGCGCGCCTGGCCCTGCGGAACCTGGCCGAAGTCCAGTGACGTCGGCGAGATCGTCATCTTCGGGGCGCCGGTGACCGCGGACCCGGACAACGCCACACTCACCGGGCCGTCAGCACTGGTGACCGTCAGGGTGGCGGCGAAGGTCCCGGCGGTCGTGGGAGCGAACGTCACCGATGCGGTCACCGAGCCGCCGGCCGGAATCGTGGCGCCGGGCGCGGGCAGGCCGCTCACGGTGAACGGGTCACCGGGCAGAGTGGCCCCAGTGATCGTGGTCGCCGCGGTGCCGGTGTTGACGATGTTCACCGACAGCGCACTCGAGCCGCCGGTGGAGAGTCGGTCGAACGCGAGCGACGGCGGGTCCGCGCCCAGACCCGCCTGCGTGCCGATGCCCCGCAGGTCGATCGAGGCCAGTCCGGTATCGGTGGTGAACGTGAGCGAGACGTCCGTGGCGACCGGGGCCGTCGGCGTGTAGGTCACCGGCACGCTCAGGGTGGCACCGGCGGCAAGGGTGACCGGCAGCGTCGGCAGCGTCGCCGCGAACGGCGCGGACGTGGAGATCGCCGACACGGTCAGCGGAACACGCGCCGTGACCTGCGCCGTGGCGGTGGCGGACCCTCCGACGGGGACCTTCCCGAAGTCGGTCGCCGAGCCGTACAGCACCGCGCCGGTCGGCCGGCCGAAGGCGAGCAGATGACCGTCGCGGGTACCGACGAACACGCGGTTGGCGTCGGTCGCCACCTTGGTGAACTTCGACGCGATCCCGATCGGCGCGGAGAAGCGCTGGGTGAGCACGCCGTTGGTGGGGACCGCGTCGTAGGCCCGCAACTGGCCGTTGGAGCCGGACGCGCCACTTTCGTAGACCATCCACACCAGCGCGGATCCAGATGTCGTCCCATCGGAGGTGACCGTGGGCGAACCGGAGCCGAACGGGAACGTGCCGCTACTCGTGCCCGCCGCGGCCAGGGCCGGCTCACCCGCGCCGGTCAGGCCGTACTTCAACGCGCGCAGCGGACCTCCGCTGCCTGCCAGGTACACGTAGCCACCGTCGCCGCCCCACAACGCCGGGTGACCCCACACGCCCTGGAACGGACCGGTCATGCCCACCACGTCGTCGATGCCCTGCGGTCCCTGCCCGCGCCCGCCGAGGTCGTCGCGGTCGAGCAGGAACACCCGCCCGTCCTTGCCGTCCTGTACGAGCAGGTGGGGATGGGTGGGGGTGCCAAACCCGTCGGGCAGGGCCAGCGGACCGCCCGAGCCGAGGTCGGTGTCATTCTGGTTCAACGTCGCGGCGTTCACCGGGGTGAAGAAGTCCTGCGTCGAGAGCTTGCCGTCAGCACCGACACCAAGTCGGACCACGGCCTCCGCAAGCTGGCCGGGCACGCTCGAGCCGGGCCCGGGCGCGGGCGACACTCCGTTACCGGTCGTGAGGATGATTCGTCCAGGCCCGTCCGAGATCAGGCCACCGCCGCTCTGCCAGATACCCCCGCCGATATCGCTGCCGGTAGCCTCGCTGGCCCACATCGTGGTCAGCTTCGCGGTCGTCGTGCTCACGCCGACGACATAGCCGCGGTACTTGCCGATGTCGCAGTGGCCACCGAACGCCGCGTACACAACCCCGTTGAGTAGCAGCAGCCCCGGGCGCTGCAGTTCGACCCGGGCGTCGAACGGTGTGCCGGCCGGATCGTTGCTGGGCGCGCCCTGGATCGTCGCCGGCCAGCCGCTACGCTCGGCGCCGGTCGTGAGGTCCAGCGCATGCATGTAGTAATGAGGGTGTTGCACGTCGCCACCGTCATTGACCTTCGCGGTCAGATAGACGGTGTTGGTCGCCTTGTCGACAACGGGCGTCGAGGTGATGCCGATGTTGATTCCCACGTCGCCGCACCCGATGACCGAGGGCGGCCACGGCGCACCCACCGACATCGACCACTTCTTCAGGCCGGTTACCTCGTCAATACCGTAGACGTTGTTGTTCTCGGTCGTGACGACGACGGTCCCCCCGGCGATGACAGGTTCGCCGTAGACCGAGCCATTAAGATCGACAGAATAGAGCTCGCCGAAGTCGGAGGCGCTCACCGATGACGGGGAAAGACCCGGCTCCGCCTGGTCCCAGCCGGTGCGCAACGCATCCTGCGACACGGTGAGAACATCCGAGCGCGCAAGCCCGGGAACGGCGACCAGATATGCGCTCACAGTGGCGAGCGTCACCGCGAAGGCGCCCAGCATCCGCGGCAATGAACGAAAATTCATTCTCTCCCCCTACACGGCGTGCCGCAGGTTATCGACCCACGATTCCGACGCGCAACGGCGATTTCCTTATCTGCACACGCCCATCAGGTGTCACAAGGGAGACGACGCGGTGAACGAGGTAATGAACAGGTAGCACAAGGTACACGAGGCGCCTGAGGCGTACGGGGCACCCAGCATCAACATCCGCCGACTGTTGTTGCACCCCGGAGCGCGGCCATGGCGCCCGAGCGCCGACTCGGCGACAGCCTCAGGTCGTGCGGATCCCGTCCGCGGCCACCCCACAGATCATGATCGGCGCGAGTTTGTCGTTGTGTACGGTTTTCGGGCCGAAAAACGTACCCGATGACAAACTCGCGCCGATCTTCAGCACCAGAGACCCCGGTTAGCCGGTGGATGCCTTGGCGGCGGCCTTCATCGCCTTCTTGTACTCGCGGACCTTGTCACGGGTGATCGTATCGATGATGTCGGCGATCGAACGGAACGATCCGTCCTCTCCGAAGGGAGCCGACGCCTCCCGCCAACCCGGCGGGGTGACGCCGAGCTGCTTTCCGAGCAGCGCGACGAAGATCTTGGCCTTCTGCGGCCCGAACCCGGGCAACGCCGAGACACGCCGCAGCAGCTCACGGCCGTCGGTCGCGGTCAGCCAGACGTTCGCGGCGTCCGAGTCGTAGTCGTCGACCACCAGGTGGCACATCGCCTGGACCCGCTTGGCCATCGACGCGGGGAACCGGTGCAGTGCCGGCGCCCGGGAGAACACCGTGCCGAGTTCGTCGGGGTCCGCATTGGCGAGATCCGCCGCGTCCAGGGGACGGCCGAGCCGCCGGCTCAGTTCATACGGCGCGCCGAATGCCCGCTCCAGCGGAATCTGCTGGTCGAGCACCATCCCGATCAGCAGCGCCAACGGGTCGTTCGTCAGCAGCTCGTCCGCCTCGTCGACCTGGCTCAGGTGCAGTCCCACGTCACTACCGTAACCGGACCAGTGGAGGGTTGGCCGTCCTCCTGGTCAGACGACCCTCTCGTCGGTGTTGTCCCGACATGC
>NZ_CAUVXI010000045.1:11963-31191 GCF_963555845.1 Protofrankia sp. Cas8
CTCGGGCGATGGGTCTGTGCCCGCCACCCAACGCAGGCCGCCGCCGAACTCGCCCGCCCACCGAAGTAACTTGACGTGCTCGCCAAACTACTTTCAGCTTCCCGATAGCAGTCCTTCGGCGGTCCGGGGTCTCCTGCGGTTTGCCGTGGTCTCCCGTTTCCCCGGTCCCGCAACGATCCTGCCTTCAACGGTAGGCGATTTTTCTTAGCGCAGCTTGTCGCAAGCTTGCCAGCCCCATGCGTCGGCGCGGGAAATATTGACAGTATGTCCGCTCACAATCCGCCCGGGAGCGGAGACAAGGCTAGTGGACCTGTCGGGTGTGGCTGCCTTGCACTAACGATCTTGGTGTACATCTTGTTCGCCATCTTGAATAAGAGCGCACCCGATGATCCTTACTATAGCGCCACCTCCTGCAAGAACGGGACCAAACCTAAGCAGGTGGAGATCATCGCGATTGGATTCGACCCCACCTGCGTGGTCACCACCCGCGGGGAATACCGATTCGTCAACCGGCTGATTGATAGCCCCGTGACGATCTGCATGGGTCACGGTGGCCGTTGTGAGACCGGCCACGGCGCTCCGCAGGAGCTCCAAGACGGTGTCACCATCCAGCCGGGCGAGGCGCGCACTCTCCCGTTCCCGGGAGCGCGCGAGCGGAATTACCCCATCACCGTGCGGTCGGAGTGGGTCACCTTCGTGCGCCCCGACCTCGTCATACGTATTGAGTCGTCCAACAGCGGAAAGTAAAGCCGCCGAGCTGGCAGCGGACCGATCGAGGCGCGCCGCCCGCAAGCTGTTGGACCGTCTGCCGGCCGGGTCTGGATACGACGCGATGCTGTCCTACATCGCCACCGTCGCCGTTCGCGTCGCCGGGTTGCCCGTCGAGCTACGGGTGACGGGGAACCGATCTCGCTTCCCGACGCGCGCACGGGATCCACGTGTCCATGCCGGCCAGGTGTGCCGGAAGGCAGAAACCTGCTACGCGCCGAGAGGTGGACGTTCTGGTAGTCGAGGAAGACAGCGACTCGCGGGGTCACGACGTAGCGATCTAGAAAAAAGCCCCGCCAGTCCCGGAGGACGGTAGGGAAAAAGTAGGCGCTACGCGGTCAGACGGATGCAAACCAGCCCGTCCCGCTCCCTCTTTCCGAAACCCGCCGGTCGAGCACCATGCCTACAAGGAGCGCGAGCGGCTCTCGAGTAAGCAGCTCGTCGGCTCCCGGCACCGTCGAAGTGAACGCTGTACATGTAGTAACGTAGAGCGTATGACAGCGGCTCCGGATGACGGACACCTCCGAGTGGGGATGAGAGAGCTCTCCCAACGGACAGCTCGTGTCCTAGCGCTGGTCCGCGCGGGCGAGACGGTCGAGGTGACCGACCGTGGCAGGACCGTGGCGAGGATCGTTCCCGCCGAAGACGACCGCTACGAGCAGCTTGTCGCGGCTGGGCTGATACGCCAGGCGGCCGGCCCGTTCAGCCTTTCCCATCTTCCGGAGCCCGCACCCAATCCGACCGGCCGCTCCTCCGATGAATGGCTCGCCGAACTGCGCAACGAAGACTGATGACGACTCTGATCTACCTCGACACATCAGCCGTGGCCAAGATTTTTATCGCGGAGAAAGAGTCGAGCGACCTTCGCCAGTGGCTTTCCGAGCAACAGGAGCCGCTGCGGCTTATATCGTCAGCCCTGCTCGCCGTCGAACTGACCCGGCTGCTCGGACTTGTCAGCCCGGCCATGCTCTCATCGGCTGAAGCCTTTCTCGCGACCGATGTAGACCTCGTCCAGATCACGCCGCCCCTGCTCGCCGATGCGGCCCGCGTACCGCCGCCGCGACTGCGCACCCTCGACGCGATCCATCTGGCGACCGCACTCGACCTCAAGGACTCGCTGGACGTCGTACTGAGCTACGACAAACTCCTCGTCGATGCCGTCGGCGCATCCGGATTGACGGCCGCATCACCCGGAGCGCAGCGCTAGACCCGATGTAGATCTGCTCCTTGTTTCCGGCATCCGCTGCTCCAGCACCATCCCGATCAGCAGCGCCAGCGGGTCGTTGGTCAGCCGCTCGTCCGCCTCGTCGATCTGGCTCAGATGCAGTTGCACATCGACACCGTAGCCGTCACGCCGCCGCCCTCGTGACCGAGACGGGCGCCAATCGCCGTAAGGCGCCTTCGCCGTGATCAGCAGCCGCTTCGACATCACGTAGTGTATCCGATATGTCCGGCAGGGGTAACACGGCGAACCAACGGATCTGGGTCGCTGTGCTGCGGGTCAGCCCGGCCGTTCGGGCAAAGCTCAGCAGCAAGCACGGCCTTGACGCGGAGGAGGTGGCCGCGGCGCTCGTCGGCGTGGACAAGCTTGTCGCGGCCTGGGACGACGATCCCGAGCGAGGGCGCAGGGCCATGGTCGAAGCCTGGCTGGGGGCACGACGCGTCTTGGTGGTCCTGTACCCGACCAGAGAGGACGGCGAATGGAATCTTGGCAGCGCCTACCCGATCGGCCAGTAGAACAGCCGCGCCGCATGGTGCACGATACGGTCATGACCACTGTGGAGGGAGACTTTTACGAGGACGACGAGCCGCTCGCGAAGATCCTCGCGATCTGGGAACGCACCCCGAAGACGCTGACGGTCTCGTCGCCATCGAGTCAGGAGCCATCAAGCCTCGTTGTACTCGAGCGTGAGGTCTACACGATGAGCCAAGCCGCACGTCTGCTGGGCGTCAAGCCAGCGACGCTGAGGCGCTGGATCGACGGCTACACCCGAGCCGGCGCCAGCTACGAACCTGTAATCAGGCCACGTCGCACCGGAAGCGAAACGGTCACCTGGGGTGAGTTCGTCGAGGCTGGCTACCTCCGCGAGTACCGCGTCAGGCACAGGGTGAGCCTGCAACAGCTTCGGCCGGTCGTGCAGATGCTCCGCGACCGCCTTGGGGTGCCGTACCCCCTCGCTCACGCCAGGCCATACGTCGCGAACAGAGACTTGGTCCTCGATGTGCAGCAGCAGACAGGCATCACGGGCGAGCTTGCCATGGTGGTTCTTCGCAACGGACAACTCATTCTCGCGCCTGGAGCCGAAGCGTTCGTCCAGAAGATTGACTTCGAGCCAGGAGGAGTAGCGGTCCGGCTCTATCCGGACAACAAATCGAGCCCCGTCGTATTCGATCCGCTGCACGACCTGGGGGAGCCAACCGTTTTGGGTATTCGGACGGCCAGCCTCTACCGCCGATTCGTCGCGGGAGAGTCCATCGCGGCTATCGCCGGACTTCACAAGATCCCCAAGGTGGACGTGGAGGCAGCCATTCGCTACGAGAGCCGTGTGCGCGGCTACGGGCCTGCCGCATAAACTCGCCCGATCTCAATCGCGCCAGCCCTTCCAACCGGCCGAGCTACCGGGTAAGCCGTGTGCTCCTTCCAGCATCGTCAGCCCGACCGCCGCACAACTTAGATTCCAGCGGCGACAAATCGCGTGGAGGCCGACACCTTCGAGGATGTCGTCGACCCCGGCGACCAAGAGCGCGGCTTCCGTCTCGTCCTTGGTCCGCTTGTCCGGCAGCCAGCCGTAGGCGCGGTTCCCGCCAGCGGGCACGCCGGATGGTGCGATCCGGGGATGGGACGCCGTCCGTTCCTATCGTGGCAGTACCGCGTCTGGGTCTGGCAGGGACGGCGAGAGGACCGTCCGGTAGGGCGCCATCAGCTCCTGCGTCAGCGCCCTGCCGGGCAGGGCACCAGTCCTGGCGACGTGCTCCGCGACGACGGCGAAATAGTTCTCATAACCACTGGGCGTGAGGATGGCCACGTAACACGCCGGCTCGTCGAAGGGATTCCCGAAGCCGTGCGCCAGCCGCCGGCTGGCGAACACCGTCTCGCCCGCGACAGCGGTATGAAACCCGTCCCCGACCCGGAACCGCAGCCGGCCCTCGACGAGCACGAACGTCTCGTCATGGCCCTCGTGAACATGAGGAAGCGGCCCGGGCTGCCGCGGGCCCATCCGCCCCTCCAGCACGGTGAGCCGGCCGAGCGTATCACCATCCGTGACCTTGACGAGCATCGACCAGTTCGGCAGATCGATCCGACGGCCTTCGCCACGGCCTCGGACGAAACCCCGAACAGGTTGCTGCCCGGCTGGAAACCGTCCGTCTGGAACATCGGCGTCGAATGTCACGGCGCTTTCACCTCAAGAGAAGGCCGGCGAGCCATGGCCGTCATAGTCAGCACTGGTTGTCGGCGCCACGTTCGTTCTTTCCGAACCTCGCTGGTCCAGAACCATGCCTATAAGTAGCGCCAACGGGTCGCTGGTCAGCAGCTCATCGGCCTCGGCGATCTGGCTCAGGTGCAGTCCCACGACATCACCGTAGCCGACCGTTCGGCGGGGGCTGCCACACCACCCGTCCGAGGGCTGTGTAGTCGGCCGTCCCCGAAACGTTGCGAAGTCGGCTGCCCGCCGGAAGGACGGGGCCACGCAACGGTCACGTTCGCACCTGCCGGGTTGGCGCTCACCAGCCCTCGCGGCCTCCCCCCGGCACCGGTGAGCAGGGCACGGAGATACGCCCCGCTCGTCCCGGGCCAGCTCGGCCCGTCCGACGCGGATCAGACTGGCGGCTGCGGGTCGTACTGGATGCCGCGCCGAACCTGTCGTGCACGTTCGACGTCCAGAAGACGCGCCACGAGGTGCAGGGCCATGTCGATGCCGGCGCTGACACCTGCCGAGGTGACTATGTCGCCGTCGTCGACGAAACGGTCGTCGGGGCGGATGACGACCGTCGGATCGAGTTCGCGCAACAGACCGAGCGATCCCCAGTGCGTCGTCGCCGGTCGCCCTGCCAGCAGGCAGGCCCGCGTACAGCGGTGTCTTGCCGCCCCCGACTATTACGCCATACGATGCATCGCATGGCGAGATTCGGACGGGACGAGGGCTTGGCCCGCTTCGGCGAGCCGGGAGTTCTGGTCCTGCTGTCACTGAGCGACGGCGCCAAGCACGGTTACGCGATCACCGCGGATGTGTTGGAACAGACCGGGGTCCGGCTCGGCCCTGGCACCCTGTACGGCTCACTGACCAAGCTAGTGGAACGCGGCCTGATCACCCCGCTACCCAGCGACGATCGCCGCCGCCCCTATGAGATCACGACGGCGGGAAGAGTGGCACTGACCGCGCAGTTGGCGACCTGGTCTCGGGTCGTCCAGACCGGGCAGTCACGGCTGGCCCAGGCATGAGGCGTTTTCTTCTCGCCATGTATCCCAGGCAGTGGCGGGCACGCTACGGCGACGAGTTCGCCGCGCTCCTCCAGGACACTCCACTGACCTTGGCCACCGTCATCGACGTCCTGCGCCACGCCGTCGAGCTCCGTCTTCAGTCCAGGACGTGGCTCGCCCAGATCACCAAATCGGTACTCGCCACGGCCGCCCTGGAGGTCGCCGCCGTACGGGCAGGGCTGACCGACAACATCCTCTGGGCTCCGACCACCTCGCTTCGGGCGTTGGCGCTGGTGGCGGTCCTGACACCAACGGCGCTGGTGGCCGGCTCCGCAATCGTGCGCCGCACCCGGCACCGCGCAGACGAGCCGGCGTGAGGAGACTGGCCGTAGCCGCTGTGGTCGCTGCGGGGCTGATCACGGTGGGCCTGATCACGGCACGCCGACCAGCGTCACCGCCAGCCGCTGGCTGGGGCGCCCGGCTACGACGCGCGGCGGTCCGCCTTCTCCTCCTGGCGGCCAGCGCCTTCCTTGTCGCACGGGCCGGATACATCCTCGCCACCGAACGCCCCAGCCAGCCGGAGACCTACCGACACGCCTGGGGCGGCCCTCACTACATCGGGTTCATCGCCGTGCACGTCGGCCCCGCCATCCTCGTCCTGTTCCTGACCGGCCTGACGCTGTACCGCAGGTTGAGGGGACGTCGACGAGCATCCACACGCGCTCCCGGTCATCGAACAGTGCAGGCAGACACGACCAGCGCGCTACGCTTGCCGTGAGGCATCAGGTCTGCCACCGATCCAGGGCCGCCAATTCAGGGAGGTGCGCCGTGACCGCGGAGATGGTCGCTCCCGCCTGGATGCACCAGCAGATCACAGCGGAGCTGTACAACTCGCTGTCCGAAGAACAGTGCAAGGACATCGAGATCGTGGACGGGATGGTCGTCATGGTCCCCAGCGCCTCCCTGCCGCATAACCGGCTGGCGAGGAAAGTCGCCAATGCCATGGAGCTGGCCGGGGCCCCGGGGTGGTTCGCCGATCTTGACTTCGATGTCCGGCTCCACGATGTGCCGCTGACGGTCCGGCGGCCTGACATCGTCGTATACCGGGCAGGCGCGGTCGGTGTCACCCCGATGCGCCCGGAAAACATCCTCCTCGTCGGCGAAGTGGTCTCACCGGGTTCTGAAACCACGGACCGTGTTTTCAAGCCGGAGCAGTACGCCCGGGCCGGCATCCAGTTCTACTGGCGGATCGAGCACTCCGCCGCCGGTGTCCCTCTCGTCTATACCTATGTGCTCGACCCGGCCGCGGGAACCTACCGAGTCGGTGATGTCCACACGGGTGTCGTCGAAGCTGCGGCTCCGTTCGCCGTGAAGATTGACCTCACCCAGCCATAGTGCAAGCGCATCGTCTACCAGCCCAGATGCGCATCGAGCCGCTGCCACTTCTGTTAGCCGGGTCGTTCAGGAGGGCATCAGCATCCCTCGGGTCCAACTGTCAAGCCGCGATCTTCACGCCAAAGATCACGCCGCGTTACGAAGAACCACGCCGGCGCCAGGATCTGGGTCGGCGACCAGATGGTGAAGGTGGGCGGTCAACAGTCCGCCGCCAGACGCGCCCAGTCCGGATCATCGGCCGGACCGCTGGCTTCCAGCAGCCGTTCCCGTATGCTCACGCCGGCCTGACCCCACAGGTCGCCCAGATCGACGAGCCGACCGCGCACACTCGCGCTGTCGACGGGGAAGAACGGGGATGCGCCAGCAGCGCGGAAGGCGACCCAGACGATCCCCCGCTGCTCAGCCGGGTCAATCAGGCGCGGCTGGTCAGTCGGTCCCTGAAGCGCCGCCCCACCGGTACGGTGGGAAGAGCAACCGCCACCGGCGCCGTAGGCGTGCAGCGAGTCGGCGGCCAGATTGATCAGCAGTTGGACACCGCCGGTCGGTAGCGCCAGCTCACGCCGGTGCTCGAAGCATCCGCGGGAGTAACCGAGGTGGGAGACCAGCGGGGCGAATCAGATGGTTCACCGAGATGAAGGCGTCCGCCGCGACATGACCTCCATCTGTTGTGATCTTAACATTCTCACTCCATGGTTGCGGCATGTGCTGCTCCAGGACAATCCGACGATCGGACGCCGTGTGCGCTACCGACCTGAAGCCTGGGCGGCTTCGGGGACGTCTGCCGCTGACGCGGTGTAGTCCATACCATCCCGGCATGACTCGTAGGCGTCGGCGTTCAGGTAGTGGCACCACGGAAGCTGGGAATCGTGAAAACGCAGCCGGCTGGTTCCAACCCAGGTCGCGACCTCGACGTGCGCTCGAGCCGAACCAAGGTCACGAACTGCCTCCAGCGCGGGTACCAGGTCCGTGTCTCGGCTGAACAGGATGCCGACGTCATAGGCGCCCTCACAGGCGAGGCGAACGAAGTCGACCGCCAAAGCAACGTCGATGCCCTTTTCCTGGGCAGCGCCCACCGGCCAGTCCCTCGGGTACCGAAGCTGTCGCCGGATCACCGACACGAGCGGATGCCGCGCCCAGGCGCTGGCCTGCCGGTCATTGGCGCGAGCGGCCTCCGGCTGGCGGTCCGGGCCTGGTCGACCGCGGTAGACACGGATATCCGTCAGCGCGCCGCCAAGACGACGCCCGGCGCAGATCCGCTCCGAAAGCCGTACCGGATCGACGTGCCCGCGTGACCGGGAGGTCTCCAGCGGTTGAAAAACCTTGAGCGCGGAAAGGTAGACATTCTGGTAGTCGATAAAGATCGCAACACGTGGGGTCATGACGTAACCGATCTAAAAAAGCCCCGCCAGTCCCGTAGGACGGCGGGGAGTAGATGCTCGTATCGTATGGCGCGGTCTTCCGGCAGTCAAGATCGGCACCCGCTCCCGCCCGGTCCGGCGATCTGGCTCAGGTGCAGGCCCATCCGGTCACGGCAGTCGCGTTGGTTCGTTGCGGTGGGCTACTGGCCGGGGATGTCCTGGTCGGGGATGTCCGCAGCGACCAGATCGGTGTGAGTGAAGTCCGCGCCCTTGAACAGCAGCGGTTCCCGCCGTTGCGCCGCGAGCGCGTAGGCGAAACAGTCACCGAAGTTCAGCCGGGCAGGGCTACCACTACCCCGGCCGAAGTCCCGGTACGCTTGCCTGGCAAGGACCGCATGCTCCCCGGTGACCCCTACAACATCTATGCCGGCTACTCTGACGAGCTCGTCGAACCGGTGGCTCGCGACTGGATCTCGAGCTGAGTCGACCACCACGGCGGCCTCCACATAGTTCACGGCTGACATCGCGGGCCGGGCCGCAGACACCAATGCCGCGGCGTAGCGAGGCGCGTCGGGCTCCGCTCGGACGATCGCGACGAGCGCCGAGGAGTCGACGATCACGTCGGCAGCCCGTGATCGTCATAAAGATCTTCGATGCTCATGCCGGACGAGGAAACCGCGGCGGCTATCTGGCGACCGAGAGCCACGATGCGCGCGGCTCTCTGCTCGCCCGCCTCGCGGTCGGCACGCATCCGGTCAAGACGTTCACGGATGGCCATGGTCACGGCCGTCGTGATGCTCTCCCCTGTCAGGTCCGCGAGTTCACGGCTGAGCCGCTGCGTTTCGTCGTTCTTGATGTTCAGCGCCATCGAATCTTCTTCCACCATGGAAGCCCTGACTTCCACCATGAAACTCGCAGAACGCGGATGTCGACACCAAAGCGATCGCACCTGCTACTGCGCGACCTCCATCAGCGGCGCCCGACCCTTGACGGATGCCGAAGCGACAGACTGACCCGGCGACCCATGATGACCGCGCCGGTTCGCAGTGCGACGTCACTATGACGCTATTTCGACTCTAGAATTCGGAGACGACAGCCCTCGGCGTAAGGCCGCGAGGGATTGAGTGACCGGCGGTGACGCCCCCTACGCCCCCGCACATCTGGACATCTGGACATCGAGGTCATCTCGGCGCTCCGCGGCCTTGCCCGACGTACGAGCCGGCTGGCCGGGCACGCCCCCCTGCGGGTCGTAGAGCCGACGACCCTCGCCAGGCCATCATTCCAGAGCCGCCGCCATCAAGCATGTGTGGTGAGGGAGTCCAGCACGGGCGGGGTGGCAGCGCCCGCGGCGGCCGATCCGAGCATGTCGGCCAGGACACGCCGGGGCGCCGGGCGGCCGGTCGGGGCGGCCGCCTGGATCCGGTCGAGCCGGAACCCGCGTGAGGCGCGCCGTACGCGGCACCACGCCAGGAGGTACCACCGGCCCTGGGCGGTAAGCAGGCCGATCGGTTCCACTTCGCGCTCGGAAGCCTGCTCGTTCGCATCCAGATAGCTCAACCACAGCACCTCGCGTTCGGTAACGGCCCGCTCGACCGCGGTGCGCACCGTCGGGTCAATACGGGAGGGCATGGCGACTATCTGGGCAGCAAGGTCATGCGCCGCGATCGAGACCTGACCCGACAGCGATGCGGCTATCTTCCGCATCGCGCCGCGGGCGCCATCGGAGAACGGTGCCGAGCTTTCCGCTGCGGCCAGCGCCGCGGCCACCGCGAGGGCCTCACGAGAAGTGAAATTGATGGGCGGCAAAGTCATCGCCGAGTCGATATACCAGCCGCCGCCGCGCCCGCTCGCGCTGTAGATGGGTACTCCGGTCTCCGTCATTGCCTTCAGATCGCGTTGGACGGTGCGTTCGCTGACCTCCAGCCGCCGCGCGAGCGTCGACACCGTCAGAGGGCGCGGTGCTGCTGCACGCAACTCCTCCACCAGCGCATAGAGACGATCGGTCCGTGTCACGTCAAAAAAGCTACCTCACACCTGCGACAGGAACTCGGCCTGTCTGCGCAGCTCCTGTTCGGTAACGGTGAGCGGGAAAAGGGTGAACCCGTGCATCGCCCCGGCCACGACCTCCAATTCGACGGGAATGCCGGCGGCCCGCCAACGCGCGGCCAGGAACAACGAGTCGTCCAGCAACGGGTCCGCCGTCCCGACGACGATCCGCGCCGCCGGCATTCCCGACAGGTCGGCGTACAGTGGCGACAGCTCCGGGTCGCGCCGCTGTTCGGGTGACCAGTCGGGGAGGAACGCCTCGTAGGCCGTCCGAAGCGAGTCGGTGTTGGTCAGTAGCGGGCGCGCTCCGAACAGCCGCTGGCTCGGCGTCATCGACAGATCGAAGGGGCCGAATGTCAGGTGGACCGCTCGGAACGCATTCGTGATCGCGTGCCGGTCCCGAAGCCGTAGCAGGCTGGTCAGCGACAGATGGGCGCCGGCGGACTCGCCGCCGATCAACAGCCGGTCGGTGCCGAACTCCGCCGCGGCGTTGCGCACCAACCAGAGCGCGGCCCGCTCGCAGTCATCCGGCGCCGCCGGATACGGGTGCTCGGGCGCGAGGCGGTAGTCGACGCTGAGCACGGCGAGCCGCGCGGTACGGGCGAGGTCCCACAACCGCTCGTCCTGCCCATCGGCGGAGCCGAACATCCAGCCGCCGCCATGCATATGCAGGTATACGCCCTCGACCACTCTCGGGACCAAGACCCGCAGCTTCACACGTGCCCCGTCGACCTCAATATCCCGGTCGTGCGCCTCAGCCAGACGCACCGGCGGCGTGTCGCCGCCCAGTCGATTGCGCCGCAGAGCCGCCAGCATCACGGCATCCGGTCGCCTCGCCCGGTCAGGACGGGACTTCGCCTTGGCCTCGAATGCGGCGTTGAACGCTGCGGTTTCGGCGAGGCAGTCAAGCCCGGTCGTGGCGACGTCATCGGGACGAGGGCCGGCGGGACGCGCGGTAGCGATGTGTGTCATGCCTCGATCGTGGTCGAGGACGGCGACAATGTACTGTCACCTTTGGAAGGTGATCTGCGCCACTCATCCGCCGGCAACTGTCTTCGTACCGGACCACGGCGGCACACCGCGTCAGCGCGCCAGCCCACTCCATCCTTGCGGCATCGGCTGGTCCAGAACCATCCCGATCAGCAGGGCGAGCGGATCGTTGGTCAACAGCTCAGCCGCCTCGGCGAGCTGATTCAGGCGCAGACTCGCCCTCGTACCGTGGCCCGCGTTGGTGGACGGTTGCACTCCGCATCTACGGAGTCATGGCCATCCACGTCGGCCCGGCAGTCCTGGTCCTGTGCCTGACCGCCCTACGGCTACATCGCCGACGAAACACGCACCAGCACACCGCACACCGCACACCGCACACCGCAACGCGATCACGACACGTGGGCGTAATTGGGTACGGCAGCCGTTGCGTCCTCACGCCACTGCGGCGAGATCGGCCTAGTTCATCCTTACGGCACCCGCAATCCGGCTCAGGCGCAGGCTCATCCTGTCACGTTAGCCGTTGGTTCGTTGCGGTGGACTACTGGTCGGGGATGTCCGCAGCGACCAGATCGGTGTGAGTGAAGTCCGCGCCCTTGAACAACAACGGCTCCCGCCGTTGCGCCGCTAACGCGTACGCGAAGCAGTCTCCGACATTCAACCGGGCGGGGCTACCACTGCCCCGCCCGAAGTCGCGGTAGGCCTGCCGAGCAATAGTGGCCTGCGCTGCGGTGACGGCCGACATCGCCGGCCGGTTCGCCGCGACGAGTGCAGCAGCATAACGAGCCGCGTCAGGTTCGGCCCGGACGACGGCGACAAGCGCAGAGAAGTCGACGATCACGCCGGCAACCCACGTTCGTCATAAAGATCATCAATGCTCAGGCCGGACGCGGACACAGCGGCAGCAATCTGACGGCCGATGGCCACAATGCGGGCGGCTCGTTGCTCAGCGCCCTCACGATCGGCACGCATCCGGTCGAGGCGCTCACGAACAGCAACAGTCACAGCGGTGGTGATGCTCTCTCCGGTCAACTCGGCGAGCTCGCGACTGAGTCGTTGCGTTTCGTCGTTTTTGATGTTCAGCGCCATCGAACCTCCTTCCACCATGGAAGCTCAGAGCTCCACCATGGTACCCGGATCTCGGGACGTGCCATGGCGCATCCCGTCCGGCGGCGGGCTCACCACGGACGATGCGATCACCGCCGTCCGCGCGGTCCGCGACGCGCCATCGAATTGATTATTCGGACATACCCTGAAAAGCTGCCATTCAGCACACGGTTGGCCCACGACGGCAGCCGCTCAACGAGAATCGAAGGCCCTGCCGCCGCCCATGCCGGCCGGTCAGGACGCCCAGGCGTGCTCCCGCCTGCCGATCGCCACCGCGGCGTCCGGTGCGCAGGAGCGATATTCGACATCGCAACGCCATACCGTCATCCGGCAGCGTCCCGCCTCGATGGTCCACGTCCGGCGGTCACATCTGTCCTCGACCTGGACCGGCTGTGGCGTGCGCGGTTCCATGGCCCGCAGGTGTGCCCATGCGTGGGCTGAGCCCCACTCGGGGAAGGTGGCGACGAGCTCGCCGTCTCCGTCAAAGACCAGAAACCTGCGCCTGATCATCGTTTCACCTGTGTCCACCTGATCTCCCCCCATCGCACCCATATCAACAACTCACCCTTCGAAGTAGAGAACAAACTTAAAGTGATCCCGAAGACAGCATGGACCGGACCGACGACCCCCCGCAACAGCCGTTGTGACCGTGTCACCACAGAACGCTCAACCCCACCCGATGAGAGTGATGGGATGGTGGCATTATGTAGCAATAGACCATGCTAAGTGGTCGGCGCTGGACGTTGCTCGGGGGATGTCGGATGCCAGGTGGATGCGTCGCGAGGCGGAGGAGGCCCAGGTAGCGGTGTTCTACCTGGGCTGACGACAACGACGCGAGGCGCCGCCTGGGGCTGGCAGACCCTGGAGACGAACGTCCGGGGCCGATCACCAAGGAGGACCAATGGGTACCAACAGTGGTCCGACTGTCCGGCGACGGCGACTCGGCGCCGAACTCCGCCGACTCCGCGAGAGGGCCGGCGTGTCAGTCGAGCAGGCGTGCGAACTCCTCCGTTGCTCTATTTCGAAGATCAGCAGAATGGAGAACGGTCGCGTACCCGTCCGGACGCGCGACGTCCACGATCTCCTGCAGCTCTACGGCGTAACGGACGACGCTCAGCGCGAGGCGTTCCTCGCCCTTGCCCGCGAGTCCCGTAAACGTGGCTGGTGGCATACCTACCACGACGTGGTTCCGCCCTGGTTCGAGATCTACATCGGACTCGAAGGGGACGCCTCCTCGATAAGCGTGTATGAGGCGCAGCTCGTCCATGGCCTGCTGCAGACGGCCGAGTACGCCCGGCACGTCATCCGCGCCGACAACCCGGAGATCGCCGAGGAGGATGTGGAACGCCGGGTCGCGCTCCGGCTCGACCGGCAGAATCGCCTCACACACGAGAGCCCACCTCGGCTGTGGGTCGTCCTCGACGAGGCGGTGTTGCACCGCCCGGTTGGCGGCACGGCCGTGATGCACGTCCAACTCGAACATCTCATCAAGCGAGCGGAACTGCCCAATATCACCATTCAGGTCGTACCCTTCGCCGCGGGTGCCCACGCGGGAATGGGCAGTACATTCGCGATCCTCGGCTTTCCGGACCCGACAGACCACGACGTGGTCTATATCGAGGAGGCGACCGGGAGCCTCTATCTTGAACGAGCGGCGGAAATTCGGCACTACCGGCTGAAGACCGACTACCTGTTGGCCGCCGCGCTCCGCCCCGACCAGTCCCTCGAGATGATAGCCAGAGTGACGGAGGAAATGAAATGACTGAAAACACCAGGTTGGCCAGCCCCACGATCGATGCCGAGACCGCCGATTGGCGCAAGAGCAGTTACAGCAATGGTGCCGGCGGTATGTGTGTAGAGGTTGCGGTGGCTGACGAGGGCGTCTTCGTCCGCGATTCGAAGAACCCGTCCGGGCCGATTCTGGCCTTCACCGGCGGCGAGTGGGAGGCCTTCCTCGCGGGCGCCAGGGACGGCGAGTTCGACCGGGCCTGACCGACCGGGATGTTTGATCACAACGACGTTTGATCACCGCAACGTTACCGATCACAGCTGCGCCGCACGCCGTCATACTCTCTGAAGGTCTGAGAGTACCACGCTGGTTACCGAGTCACGATGAGTGCCGGTCACTATAGGTGACGGTCGGGGTCGGACGGGCACCTACCGTCCGACCCCGACCGTCGCAGCAGCACCGTCGCACAGCAGCACCGGCTCGCAACCACCGTGCCACGCGACATGACCGACGCGGCCACTGCGCGAGCACGTACGACGACACCGCGAAAAAGCCCTTGCGATCGGGCCGACGACAGCGCACTCTGTAGAAGTCAGGTCGGGTCACAGTTCTTTCCCTGTTCCCTTCCTGGTCAACATTGTCTTCCTGGTCAACATTGTCCTCTTGGTCAACATTGTCCTCCTGGTCAACATCGTCTTCCTGATCAAAGTTGCCTTCTTGATCAATATTGACCTCGTGGTCAATGTTGGGTGAAGATTTCGATCATCTTGTCGGGTACTGGTGCCCGCCGTCGCCGTAGGGAGCGAAGCCGCTATGTACGCCATCGCCTGGGCAGAGGCCCGAAGGTCGGGGCGTGCCGGGCTCCCCCTGCATCCGAGCCTCAGATCCAGCCGGGCCCGTCGATCGCGCGCCGGCGGAACATAGGCGATCGATCGCTTCGCGGGCAGGGATTACCAACCCCACCGACCCGGGAGCCCCCTGATCCATCTCACGCCTGACGCACGCCAGGCTGGCTTTTCGTCGTCCTGTTTCCGCACAACGGGAGGTGATCAGCGTGGCCACAGCCACGACCAACCTGCTCAACACCCCGCTTGAGGACCCGCGCGCCGAGCGGGTGCGCCGCAACTCTCTCGCGGCGTACGTCGACGGAAAGATCAGTTTTGCCCAGGCGAACTCCCGGGTCCGCAAGGCGATGGAACGGTTCGGGCCATGACCGCCCGCCAACCTGGCCCAGGATGCCCTCCGGTGGCCCGCAACCCTTCAACTGCGAGGCTCAGACCAGGTGTAGGTACCGCTCGCTGATACCGACGGATATGCGCTGACCCCAGGCCAGCGTCAACGTGTCCGTCTCGATGCCGTCGCCGAAGACGACCATCCGCTCGGACTCGGCCAGGAGCTCAAGCCGTGCTGAACCGTTGATCATCCCTTCGGTACGGCTCGTGCCGGTAGCGGGTGACGGCCACGCCTCCCGGACAAACCACACCAACACCCGTGCCTCCGGGTTCGGCAGACCGATGCCACTGGCGCGTTCCTGCCACACCGATCGGCACCAGCCGGTGGAACCGGTCCCGGTCCCGACGAGCAGACCCGACGATGCCTGTCGCTCGGTGCTCTGACCGTCAGGGCCGGGAGCCCGCAGCACATAGCGCGCAGTCTGGTGCCCGCTGTCCCCGACGTAGAGCTCGTTGAGGGCCACCAGTCGCTGACCGTCGTCGAGCACAGCTTCCGCCATGGTCAACCGCATGATCACGTCATCTGCGGCGGTGCCGTCGCGGCCTCGGCGCGCCGCACCGGAGCTGTCCGCCTCGATCTGGCGCAGCAGCCCGCCGATGTCCCGCGGCCGGTGTCGGACCAGGACGCCGGGGTTACGACCCGGTTCAGGGTTGACGCCCACCACCGGCTGGGTCTCGACGTATTTCGCCACGTTGGCGACCAGGCCATCCTGGCCGACGCAGACGATGATGTCGTCCGCGGCAAACATGAATCGGTCGAGGTCGCGACGTTCGACCTCCCCCCGCCGCCAGTCCGGCGGGATGGCTGCCGCGACCGCCCGACGGGCATCCCGATGGGCCGCGTGGCGTGCCTCGACCTCGACCAGGTCGCGGTCCCTGTTGGCAAGGAAGAACGCGGCCTGGCCCCGGGTGCCGTGGCGGTCGAGCAGTTCGGCGTATTCGGTACGGCGGTAGACGACCACCACCCGGGGCGCGAGGGTCATCGCCAGTTCCCATCGTCCACCGACGCCGGTGCCGCCGGTGCCGCCGGCCCGCCTGAGCCAGCCGGGAGCGGTTGTGCGACAACTGGCACGGCCGATCCGGCGAGTCTGGCGACGAGGGCGGTGAGCAGGTCCGGAGTTATCGTCAACGTGTTTATGCCGGGCAGGTTCCCCGCGAGGTCCCGAACGGCCAGGGCAATCACAGCCGACCGGTCGAGGTCCCGCAGAGCGGCGACGCGCGCGGTGTCCGCCTCACCCTGGGCCGCGCCGACCAACCGGGTGGCATCGGCCGTGGCAGCCGCGCTGACCCGGGTCCGCTCGGCCTCGCTATCAGCGGCAATGCGTTCCGCCGCTGCTTTCTGGGTGACCCGCAGGTTGTCGTTGGCACCCCGCTGGGTGATGAGCTGCTCCTCTCGACGGGCCAGCTCGATCTTGTTCTGCATCTCGTTCTCGGCAATCCGGCGTTCCTGCTCGACAGCTACCACTCGACGGCCGTAGGTCGCACGATCAGCATCGGTCTGGACCTGTTCTCGGGTGGGCGTCCGCAACGCCTTCTCCATGTCCGCCTCCGGTCGTACGGCAACGACTCGGACGCCCACGACCGCGATTCCGGTTTCGGTGAGTCTCGGATCGCCGACGAGACCGTCGAGAATGCGCGCTCGCACGGCCGGGACCCCGCTGACCAGCGCATCCGTCATGACCGTACGAGCGAGCAGCTCGAAGGCGTGTTGCTGGGCGGTCTCGGTGATCAGGCCAGCGAGCTGCTCGAGCGGAGCGGCTCGCCAGGTGCCGGATTCAGGATCGATTCCGAAGTCCAGACGGCTCGCCGCGACGGCCGGGTCGGCGATCCGGAAGGTCACCGTCGCCTGCACCGCGATGTCCTGGAAGTCACGGGTGGGCGCGTGGAACAGCAGCGGTAACTCCCGGTCGTCCAGCGGGATCTCGCTGATCACGGCCGTCCGCGGGCGGTACCAGAAAGTCTGGCCGATCCCCTCGTGGACTACCCGTCCGCGGCGCAGGTACTGGATGTGCGCGGTAGGTGTGCCACGCAGGTGACGGAGAAACAGCACCTTCGATATGTCAGCCACCGTCGCGCCTCCTCGCTTGCTTGTTATCGTCTGTTCGACGATAACTGGTTGGGCGAGTTTTCGTCAACCTGACGAGATAGGCTGAATGAGTGGCTACTGAAAGTACCCAGGACTACTACTCCCTGTTTGCGGTGACGGTCGACCTGAGCATCTTGACGGTCCGCCAGGACGTGCTGTGCGCGCTCGTGGTGGAGCGTGGCATCGAGCCCTACCGCGGACAGTGGGCGCTACCCGGAGGCTTCGTTCGTCCCGATGAGGATCTGGCGGTCGCCGCCCGCCGGGAGCTCAACGAGGAAACCGGTCTTGCGAACCTACCCGGGCACCTTGAGCAGCTGGCCACCTACGGTGCACCTGGCCGTGACCCGCGGACACGCGTGATCACTGTTGCCTATCTCGCCATGGCCCCCGACCTGCCGGTGCCGGTGGCGGGAACAGACGCGACGGCTTCCCGGTGGGCACCAGTGGACGAACTGCTCGCCAGCGACGACTCACTCGCCTTCGACCACGGGCGCATCCTGGCTGACGGGGTGGAGCGGGCCCGCGCAAAGATCGAATATACGCCGCTGGCAACGGCGTTCTGCCCGCCCGAATTCACCGTGGCGGATCTTCGCCAGATCTACGAAACGGTATGGGGCGTCCGGCTCGACCCACGCAATTTCCACCGCAAGGTAACAGGCACCCCGGGCTTCCTGCTCCCGACAGGACGGACGACCAGGCGCGACAGCGGCCGACCGGCCGAGCTCTTCCGGTGTGGCCCGGCTGGCGTTCTGCACCCAGCCATGCTCCGCCCGACACCGGGTTCAACCCGAAACGACAATTAAGAGCGCCCGGCAATAGGGACGCGGCGGCGCGGGGCCGGGCGCTCTAAAGGCGGGCTAGCTAGGGTGGCCGGCAGCCCGGGTGATCGGGGGGGTGAACCCGAACAGCCGGCCACCTCCCACTCTGCGGTCTGGGCAGTGAAAACACGGAACGGAATCGCCGCGGACCGGCCGGTGGTGTGACCGCGGTGACGAACTCGCCCGTCCGGCACCCATCGACCCGGGCTGGGCTGGTACGTCACCGCTCGACGCCGGACCCTGGCGGGAACAACGGCTACCGGACGGACTCACGGCCGTACAGGGCTGGCCGCGACGATTCCATGGCTTCCGGTAGAAGCCCGAGCGCGACGGCTGTCATGTGATGGAAATCGATTAGCGACGCCATCGGCTCCTGCCGCATCAGGGCCTGCGTAATATAGGCTGAGAGCCCCTGGACTCCAACACGGCTCACCAGATGCTCCACCAGATCAACGGGAAGCGTCACCGGCACTACCTGGTAGGGGCCACCCACTCCGTCCGAATACACGTTGTGCCACCCCCGCATGTCGCTTGCGGCCGTTGCCTCACGTCTCAGCGCCTCACGTCTCAGCGCCTGACTACGGTCCATCCCAATTACAGATGGTTACCAAAACATACCCACGAGAACAACCATACTCGGATAATCCGTACATACAATAGTCGACGACAACAGATTTTCCCCCTGGTCGGGCAACTAACGTGCCACGCCAGCAAATATCGACAATAAAAACACAACGGCACCCACCGGTGTGATGTCGCCCAGCTGTATCGCCCCCAACTGTGTCGTCGAGTTGTGTCGCCCAGCTGGGTCGTATACCGGTCTGCCAGCCAATCAGCCCAGGTCGGGTTCTCAGACCGTCGCCGACTCCCGCGCGACGCTCGCGGCCCGGTCTCGTCCAAGACCGAAGATCCCGATCGCGACCAGCCCCAACGAGACGACAAACGCCACCATCTGCGGCCCCTGCGGCGCCGACTCGTCGAAGAGGGTCAGGCCGATCATCACCGGCAGAAAGGCCGAGACCCCGCTGGTCACCGGAAACGCGATCACAGCGGCCCGACCCTGCAGGCCCCGCTGTTCCAGGCCCAGGGCAAGGACGGAAAAGGCGATCAGTACATAGGGGGTCGGCGTCCACAGCAGCCCGGTCAACTCATGGTCGTCCAGGTACAGACCGACCTGACGGGTCGCCAGCGTTGCGATCGCATAGCAGACCCCGGCCGATAATCCGAACAGCAACGCCGCCTGCGCGATCCGCCCCGCGTGCCCCGCCCGGTTGGCCAGCCA
>NZ_CAUVXI010000046.1:0-29184 GCF_963555845.1 Protofrankia sp. Cas8
TCGCCGAACTCCGGCAGGATGCGGAAGTAGTCGGCGATGTCGTAGCCGCCGTCCCGCAACGGTGAGTCGTAGATCGGCAGCAGCCACACGCAGTCGATTCCGAGCCAGCTCAGGTAGTCGAGCTTGCCGGTGACTCCTCGGAGGTCGCCGGTACCGTCACCGTTGGAATCGGCGAAACCACGGATGAGGACCTCGTAGAACACCGCCCGCTTGAACCACAGGGGGTCACGCGACGGCTCCTCGGAGTCGGTGTCGGAAGCCGCGCGGTCAGCGGTCACGCTGTCGGCGCGGGAGTCCTCGGCGCTCATCTTCTGCGCCGGATGGTGAAGACATGGGCCGGTTCCGTCGCCGGATCCAGTCGGACGTAGTTCTCGTGCCCCCACCTGTAGTTCGCCCCGCTGATCTCGTCGTGGATATCGAATGTGTCCCACCACTGCAGGCCGAGGGCGGGCATGTCGAGACGAACCGTCGTCTCCTGGATGTTGTGGGAGTCAAGATTGACGACGATCAGAACACGGTCGTCGTCGGGTGCCTGCCCGACTCGCTTGGAGAAGGCCATGATTGCGTCGCCGTCCGCGTGGTGAAAGCGGAGATTGCGTAGCCAGTGCATGGCTGGATGATCTTTTCGTATTCGGTTGAGCGTGGCCAGATAGGGCGCCAGTGAACGTCCCGCGGCTTCGGCACCGGCCCAGTCCCGGGGGCGGAACTGGTATTTCTCGGAGTCGAGGTACTCCTCGCTCCCGACCCGGACGGGAACGTTTTCGAACAGGTCGTACCCCGCGTAGACCCCCCAGGTCGGGGACATCATCGACGCCAGCACCGCACGAATCTTGAATGCGGCGTCGCTGCGGTCCTGGAGATATCCCGGCAGGATGTCGGGAGTGTTGACGAAGAAGTTCGGACGCATGTAGTGCGCGGTCTCCAGCAGTTCCCGCCCGTATGTCTCCAACTCCGCCTTCGTGTTGCGCCAGGTGAAGTAGGTGTAGGACTGGGTGAAGCCCACCTTGGCCAGCGCCTGCATCATGTGCGGCCGGGTGAACGCCTCGGACAGGAACAGCACGTCCGGTTCGGTCGACTTCACTTCGGCGATGAGCCACTCCCAGAACTGGACCGGCTTGGTGTGGGGGTTGTCGACCCGGAATATCCGTACACCGTGCGAGGTCCAGTACCTGACCACGCGGAGCACTTCATGATAAAGACCGACCGGGTCGGTGTCGAAGTTCAGCGGGTAGATGTCCTGGTATTTCTTGGGCGGGTTCTCGGCGTAGGCGATGGACCCGTCGCTCTTCACCGTGAACCACTCCGGGTGCAGCTTTGCCCACGGGTGGTCCGGGGCGCACTGCAGGGCGAGGTCGAGAGCGATCTCCATACCGAGCGCCCGGGTCTGGGCGACGAACTCGTCGAAGTCCTCGATCGTGCCCAGGCCCGGGTGGACGGCGTCGTGGCCGCCGGCCTCACTGCCGATCGCCCATGGCGAACCGGGGTCGTCGGGGCCGGGGATCAGAGTGTTGTTCGGACCCTTGCGGTTGATCTCCCCGATCGGATGGATCGGCGGCAGGTAGACCACGTCGAAACCCATCGCGGCGACGGCGGGCAACCGCTGCGCCGCGGTCGCGAAGGTTCCCGAGCGGGGCGGATCCAGACCCGCCCCTTCGGATCGCGGAAAGAACTCATACCAGCTCCCGAACAGCGCGCGGCGACGGTCGACCCAGATCCGGTAGAACGGCGAACGGGTGATGAGCTCCCGCAGCGGGAACCGGTTGAGCAGGGCGACCACCGCCGGGTCGCGTGCCGCGGCTATCCGGCCGTGTGGGTCTGTGAGGGTGTCATCGCGTAACGCGTCGACGGCCCGCTGGATGTCGGCACGGCGGCTTTCCGGGACCCCCGGTAGCGCGCGGAGCAACAGCCGGGCCCCGTCTTCGAAGTCGATCGCCAGTTCGTCCAGGCTCTGGCCGGCCGCTGTTTTGATCTCAACGGCGTGCAGCCAGGTTGCCACCGGGTCGGCCCATGCCTCGATGCGAAAGCCCCACAGGCCCTCCGAATCGGTGCGTACCTCGGCCTGGTACCGGTCGGTCCCCACGTCGACCGGCTGCATCCGTGTGAACGGCGTGCCGCGGCCATCCGGACCTGACAGCGCCACATTGGCACCGATCAGATCATGGCCATCCCGAAACACCGTCGCGGTGACGGTGAGGATCTCACCCTCTACCGCCCGCGACGGCCACTGTCCACATGATACGGCGGGGCTGATGTCAGAGATGACAACCCGGCCTATTGAGCGTCCGATCATCGCCGCGACCTTATCGAGGGGAACCACTCCTTGATAATCCGCCTCTGCTGTACCAGTCGGAGGCGCCCCAACGTGAACAGCGTGGGACCACCGGGTGGGGTTGTGTTGGTGATACGGAGGCGGTCCGCCGGGCGGGGAGGATGTCGGCATCGGATCGAAGTCTCCACGTTGATGCGCGTTCCGGGTAGGTCAGTTGCCATGGGTGGACCGGCCCACCGTCGGTATCGGCTGGGGATACCCATGCCGGCCACGCTCACGCGTGGGTGGGCCGTTGCTGCCCCGGGGACTGCGGCCTCCGGGCGCGCGATCTGACGATCGTCGCGCGCCCTTTGGCCCGTTGCTGCCCCGGGGAACCCCCGCGTGGCCCCGTTCGTCCCGCAGAAGGCAGACCCCGGTGACCCCATGTCGCCGTGGGTATGCATGATCGAGTCCAGTAGGCTGCGTCGCGCTCGGTGCGGGGGGCGGCCAGGGCCCCGAAACACCCGGGATACAAGACCAGCCCCGATCGCAAGGACAGCAGGAGGAGTAGTGGGAGTCAGCCTCAGCAAGGGCGGAAACGTTTCGCTGACCAAGGAGGCGCCGGGCCTCGCCAACATCGTCGTCGGCCTCGGGTGGGATGCGCGGAGCACCACCGGCGCAGATTTCGATCTTGATGCGAGTGCGATCGCGTGCAGGGCCGACGGCAGGGTGCTCTCCGACGGCCATTTCGTCTTCTTCAACAACCTCAAGAGCCCGGACAGCGCCATCGAGCACCAGGGCGACAACCTGACCGGTGAGGGAGAAGGCGACGACGAAGCGATAAACGTGAATCTCGTCAGCTTGCCAGCAGAGATCGACAAGGTCGTGTTCCCGGTTTCGATCTACGATGCGGAGTCACGCCAGCAGAACTTCGGCCAGGTACGCAACGCGTTCATCAGGATCGTGAACGGTGCGGGGGGCGCCGAGATCGCACGTTACGATCTCACCGAGGACGCCTCCACCGAGACTGCCATGGTCTTCGGTGAAGTTTACCGGCACGGTTCGGAGTGGAAGTTTCGGGCGGTCGGTCAGGGTTACGCCACCGGTCTTGCCGGCATCGCCCGGGACTACGGCGTCAACGTCTGATCGCCATCTCCCCCACGCCCGTTGCCGGTGTGGCGCACGTCCGCAACGGTCCGGGTGTGACGGGGGTGCTGGTTTGGGCGGTTACGATGCCCGGGACCCGGCGCTCGGCCGGCCGGGTAGGTCAACGTGCGGGCGACCATGGCGCAGGGTAGACGGCGCACGGTAGAGGGCGAGGCGGCAGGGTAGAGGGCGAAGCGGGATGGCGAAGGTATCCCGCCCGGCGCCCGTCACGGGGGACCCGTCAGAACATCTCGTGATCGGACGGGTCCCCCGGGACCCCGGTGGCCGCGTCATCGCCGGCCCCGACGATTCCCGGTGGACCGCTACGTAGACCTGCGGTTGACGTGCTGCCTCGATGCTCCGGACCGGGGTCGGGGCGCGGTGGTGCCCCCGGCGCCGCGCCCCGACCCCGGTCCGGGGGAGGTACCTGTTCCTCGTGCAAGTCTTGCGCATTTTTGGTTGGTCACTGGCCGTCACCGTCGTAGGTATCGCAGTGGCGGGAGTGATCGGGGGTCCTCAGACCGCCGCTCTCGTCGCCATCCTCGCGGTCCTTGAGATAAGCCTGTCGTTCGACAATGCGGTGATCAACGCGACCATCCTGGGTCGGATGAACGAGTTCTGGCAGAAGATCTTCTTGACGGTGGGCGTCCTGATCGCGGTCTTCGGCATGCGGCTGTTGTTCCCGATCGTCATCGTCGCCGTCACCGCCCATCTGGGGCCGCTGGAGGTCTTCGACCTTGCGCTGAACAACCCGGACGAGTATGCGGCGCGGCTGGCCGACGCCCATCCCTCGATCGCGGCCTTCGGCGGGATCTTCCTCTTCATGATTTTTCTGGATTTCATGTTCGATCCCGAGCGCGACATCCAGTGGCTGCGCTGGCTCGAGGAACCGCTGCGCAAGGCCGGCCGCCTCGACGTGCTGTCGGTCGTGGTCGGGCTGGTCGCGCTGCTGGTCGTGGCGGAGGCGTTCTCCGATGACCACACCCAGCAGGTGCTGAGCGCTGGTGTCGCGGGTCTTGCGACCTACCTGGGTGTGCGTGGTCTCGGGGAGTTCTTCGAGGCGCGCGGTGTCGGTGCGGACACCGAGGAGGACGGCGCGGAATCCGACGGGGTCGGAGCCGGGGCCGGGTCAACCGGCGGTGCGAACGCGGTGGTGCTGGCCGCAGGGAAAGCCGCGTTCTTCCTCTTCCTCTATCTGGAGGTGCTCGACGCCTCGTTCTCCTTCGACGGTGTGGTGGGCGCCTTCGCGATCACTCAGAAGATCTTCGTCATCGCGGCTGGCCTTGGTATTGGCGCGATGTACATCCGGTCGCTCACCGTGTATCTGGTTCGCCGGGGAACCCTGCAGGAGTATGTGTACCTGGAGCATGGTGCCCACTACGCCATCGGCGCCCTGGCGGTGATTCTTGCCATCAGCATCGAGACCGAAGTTCCCGAGATCATCACCGGTCTTGTCGGTGTCGGGTTCATCGCCGTCGCGTTGGTGACCTCCATCCGCAACCGCGACCGGCAGCGGGCTGCCGGTGCAGGGGGGCAGGACGGCGATCCCGACGCTCGGTCCGGCGAGGTGGCGGCGGCCCGTTCCTAGCCTGTTCCCGCGACGCCACGCCGCTGTCGCCGGGCGCTCTAAGCTCATATCACGACCACCGCAAGGGAGCGGATCATGCCTATTGACTACACCAAGCGGTCCGGCGGCCAGGATTCCAACCCGGCGCCGGTGTCACTGAGCAAGGTCACTTTGACCAAGAATGCACCTTCGGTGTCTCTGAGCAAGCAGGGCGGCGGCGGTCGGCTACACGTCAACCTCAACTGGACGGCCCAGAGCGCCCCGGGCTCGGCCGGCGGCCCGGGCGGATTCCTCAAGCGTGTTCTCGGCGGTGCCTCCGACGGGGTCGACCTCGACCTGGCGTGTCTCTACGAGCTCACCGACGGCCGCAAGGGTGTCGTCCAGGCGCTGGGTAACACCTTCGGGTCCCTTGACGCACCGCCGTACGTCCAGCTCGATGCCGACGACCGGACAGGCGCGTCCGTCGGCGGGGAGAACCTGTTCGTCAACCTCGCCCATGTCCGGGAGATCCGCCGGTTGTTGATCTTTGCTTTCATCTATGCCGGTGCCCCCAACTTCGACCAGGCGAACGCCGTGGTGACGTTGACGCCGGCGCGCGGCGCGCCGATCGAGGTACGGCTGGACGAGAGTGCCGGCAACGCCCGGATGTGCGCTATCGCCCAGTTGACCAACTCCAGGGGTGACGACCTCGTGGTGAACAGGGAGGTCCGCTATGTCACTGGTCATCAGGATCTTGATCGAACCTATGGATGGGGTCTGAACTGGACACCGGGACGCAAGTAGGCGGCGGAACACAACCATGAATCGCCCTGTGTCGTCACCTTTCGGGGATGACGGTCGTTATTCGATGTTCCGGCCGCGCCAGGAGCCGGTGCCCGACGCGCCGCGCTGGTACCCGCCGGATCCGCCGCCGGCAGACCTCGGTCGGCCGCCGACCGCCGGGACCGCCGGCATGGACGGGACCGCCGGCATGGACGACGAGGTTGTGGAGGCTGTTGTTGTAGAGGACGCGCCGGCGGAGGACTCGCTCGACGTGGATGCCCATCCCCTCGGGGACGCCACCCTGGGGGACGTGGATGTGGCTGTCGCTGTGGACCTCCCCTGGCGCGATGACCGGGTCGGCCCGTTCGCAGCCGCGGCGACGGGGCCGACCGACGAGGAAGCTGAGGCCGACGAGGCCGACGAGGCTGGCAATGCCGACGAACCCGACGAGGCTGGTGAGGTTGAGGATCTGGCCGGGCCGCGATGGTCGGATGATCATGGTGACGGAGAGGTTCGCGACGACCCAGCCACCGAGGTCGATCTTCCGTCGGCCGCGGCAGGGGCGGCTGGCGCCGACACTGCGAACCTTGGCGCCCTCGCCGACCTCACCGCCGCGAGCGCCGCGGCGGCCCTGCGGTTGGACGAACTCCACCAGCGGGCCGAGGAGCTGATCAGGCTCCGGCGCCACGACGCCGACCTGGTGGACCGCCTGCACGCCGAGAACACCCGGCTTCGGGCCGGCGAACTGACCGAGGCGATGGCACCGTTGCTGCGGGGACTCATGCGCCTGCACGACCAGATGACCAGTCTCGGCGCGGACGACGGCCAGAGCGTCCCAGGCATCCTGCGTAAGCAGTTGCTGCAGGTGCTGGACGTCGCGGCGGACGTCCGTCCGTATACCGCGGTGGTGGGGATGCCCTTCGACCCGGTCCGGCACGTCGGCATGCGCCGGGTCGGCACTGACGACCCCGGCCGTGACCGGACGATCGCCCGCACACTCAAGCCCGGATTCGTCCGCGGTGAGTCGACCGTGGTGCGTCCAGCCGAGGTGGAGGTTTTTCGGGCACACTGAAACCGGCGGCGGTTTGTTGGAGGGACCTTCATGGCGCGAACAAAGGTGTTCGGCATCGACCTGGGAACGACGTACTCGTGCATCGCCCAGGTGGACGAGTACGGACGTCCCGACGTGATTCGCAATATCGAGTCGCAGCCGACCACACCATCGGTGGTGCTGTTCGACGAGTCCGCGGGCGGCGGTGTGACGTTTGTCGTCGGCACCCAGGCGAAGCGGCAGTCCCGGATCCGCCCGGATGACGTGGCGAGCCTGGTCAAGCGGCACATGGGCGAGGCGGACTGGCGATTTGTCGTGCACGGTGAGGAGTACAGCGCGCCTGCCGTGTCAAGCCTCGTGCTCAAGTCTCTCGCCGCCGACGCGCAGCGGGCGACCGGCGCCCCGGTGACGGACGTGGTCATCACCGTCCCGGCCTATTTCGGCGACGAGGAGCGCAAGGCGACGAAGCTGGCCGGCGCGCTCGCCGGGCTGAACGTGTTGGACATCATCAACGAGCCCACAGCCGCCGCCTTCGCGTACGGGTTCGCCCAGGACGGCGCGGCGGAGACGACCGTGCTCGTCTACGACCTGGGCGGAGGCACCTTCGACACCACGGTCATCCGGCTGTCGAAGAACGCGATCACAGTTGTGGCCACTGACGGTGACCACGAGCTTGGCGGCGCTGACTGGGATGCGGAGCTGGTGCGCTTCTTGGCCCAGAAGTTCACCGAGGCGCAGCCCGACGCCGGTGATCCGCTCGACGACGTCTACGACGAGCAGGAGCTGCTGACCTCGGCGGAGGACGCCAAGTTGGCGCTGTCCGGTCGCGACAGCGTCGATGTCCTGGTGGTTCACGGCGGCCGGCGGACAAACGTGACCGTGACCCGGGCGGACTTCGAGGAGATCACCGCCGCCCTGCTACAGCGCACCCTTGACCTCACCGGGTCGGTGCTCGCCCGGGCTCGGGAGCGTGGCGTCGACCAGGTGGACGTCTGCCTGCTTGTCGGCGGTATGAGCAAGAGCCCGGCGGTTGCCCGCAGGATCGCCGAGCGCTTCGGTCTGTCTCCACGCCTCCTGGACCCCGATCTCGCCGTGGCCAAGGGCGCCGCGGTCTTCGGGCAGAAGAAGGAACTGGAACGGTACGTCCTCGACGATCTGGTTGCCCAGGGCAAGCTCGCGGCCGGCGCGACTCTGGATGCCGCGGCGCCGGCCGACGTCGCGCGCTCCGTGTCGGGCGCGGCGGGAGATTTCGGGTTGGCCACCACCGCGGTGGTCGATCTGGTCAAGACGAAGGTCACCAACGTGACGTCCCGCGGCTTCGGGATCTTCGCCGAGGACAGGGGCAAAACGATCGCGGCCTTTCTGGCGCATCGCAACGATCCGTTGCCGATTGAGATCACCCAGACCTTTTACACCATCTCCGACAACCAGACGGACGTCGACATCCGTGTGTTCGAGCAGGGGACGAGCGCTGAGTCGACCATCCCGCAGGACAACAAAGTGATCGTCGAAGGTGCCATCGCGGGGATTCCCGGCGGACATCCCCGCGGCACACCGGTGGATGTCACCTTTCTCATGCGGTCGGACCAGACGATCGTCGTCACCGCCACGCATCCTGGCGCGACCGGGCCGCTCGTCCTGCAGATCACCGCGGGTGTGGGCAGCGAAGCGATGCGGGATGAGGAGACACGGAAGATCACCCTGCTCAAACAGCGGGACTGACGTCGCCGTGGCGGTCGCAGGCATCAGCGTGCCCGACGTTGTCCAGCACATAACGTTGTCTGTTACATAACGTTGTCTGTTACCGGACACTGTCCGGTGCATATGGTGAATACCGAGGCTGAGGCCGGGGCCATGTCCGGGTGCCGCCTTCATACGCTCTGTGATGGGGATGCTGGCGGCGGGGACGAAGGTGGGGCGGTGAGCGCGGCGTTCGACGGCAGCAGCTACCGGCAGCGGGTGTTGGCCGAGCTGCAACGCCGATCCCCGCTTGACTGTGATGACCCGTTTTTCGTCGCCGCGCTGGACCCGGCTGCCACGTACACCGACGCGGAGGTGCGCGCGCACCTGGCCCGTGTCGTGGCCTTTCTGCAGCGGCAACGGAACGCTGCACGCTACGCGACCCTGGCCGCGGCCCTTATCCGCAGGCGGGCCGAGTGGGAGGCGCCGCTGCTGGACCCGCATACCCGCGAACAGGTCCGGGTACGAGTGCTGGCCGCGCGTCGCAGTGGGGACGCCGACCGGCTGGCCAAGGTGGCCCGCAACCTCGCGACTGTGCGTGAGCGTTTCGGCGGAATTCCCCGGTCCCGCGTTGCGGGTCTGCGTCGGTTGGCGTCGGCTGACGGGGTGACCACCGAGCAGTTCGACGCGACCCTCGCGGGCGAGAAGGTGATCGAGGACGGCTCCGGTGAGGATGTCGAGCCGCTCGCGCCGGGGCTGCGGCGCCAGATCCGTGACGGCCTCACCGAGCTGCGGCAGCTTCGCGAGGGGGATCGGGTTGGTACCGCCTCCCTGTGGGCTCTGCTGGGTATCCCGGCGGACTCCGCGCCGGCGCGGATCCAGGCCGCACACGAGATCCTTGTCGAGCGCAACCAGCGGCGTCCGCATGACCGCGAGAAGACGGTGACCGCTGATCTGCTCGCGCAGGTGCGCACCAGACTCCTCGACGGTGATCCGGCCGCCTATACCGCCGGGCTGGTCGCAGACGCCCGCGATGAGATCCGGCCGAAGGTCGAGGAGCACGTCGTGCTCGACGGTGAGCTCGGACCGGGCGCCTTTGAGGGGTTGGTCCGCGAGGTCCTCGCGGCCGGGCGAGGACTGTCAGCGGCACAGGCGAAGGCGGTGTTGCTCGACATCGCCCGGGATCTGGGTGCGGCGATGACGACCGGAGCGGTCGTCGACTACGTTGTATGCCCACGCTGTGGCCGTCCGGAGCCGGTTGACGGTTCGCGCGTCTGCCGATATTGCGATACCGAGCTCTACATCCCGTGTCCGTCGTGTGGCCGCGCGACGGAGGCCGCAGCGGCGGCGTGCCAGTTCTGCGGGCAGAGCCTGCGCCAGGCTCGGGAAGCCGGCGACGCCCTGACCGCGATCCGCCGCGAGCTGGAAGACGGCCATCCCAGGCATGCCGCCGAGCTGCTGGCCCGGGCGCGTCCGGTGCTGGGCGCGGTCGGTGGGTCGGCGGCCCGCGCTGCTGATGATCTCGGCGTGCGGGTGCAGGCGGCGCTGGCCGCCGCGGACGCCGGCTGGCGGGCACTGGTCGAGCACCGCGAGGCCCGGTGCGACGACGCCGCCACCGCCGGGGCCCGTTGGCTCGTCGCCCAGGCGTTCGACGTACCCGGTCCGGACGGACGCTTGCCCGAGGAGGTGCTGGCCGAGCTCACCGCTCACCAGGACGTCATCCGCCGCCGGGTTGCCGCGGCGGCGGCGCTTGCGCCAGCCGACCAGGAGAATGCGCTGGCCGCGGTGCTCGCGACCGTGGCGGACAACCGGGAGGCGCTGGCGGCATTGGCCGCGCTGCCACTCCCGCCGCCGACGGATCTGACCGCGAGCAACGAAGAAGGTGCCGTGGTGCTGCGGTGGCGGCCATCCCCCTCGGCGCTCGGTCCGGTGTCCTACCGGGTGGTCAGGCTGGTGGGGGCCGGCATGGGGGAGGCGGGCGGCCAGCAGGGAACACCACCGGTCGAGCGCAGCCTGGGTACGACTCGGTCCACCGAGTTGTCCGATGCCGGGGTTCCGGCCGGGGTGCTGGTCCGGCACGAGGTGACGGCGGTCGTGGGCAGCCGGCGCTCGGTAGGGGTGCGCACACCCGGCCTCGTGGTCGTGCGGGACGTCGTGGCCCTGCGTGCGGAGCAGATCGGTGCCGGGGTGAGGCTGTCCTGGCGGCTGGATGGCCCGGTGGACGCGGTGACGATCGATCGGACCGTGGACGAGTCATCGCCGGTACAGGTTCCGATGCGTCGGATCAGGGCGAACGCCGGTCAGTACCTCGACACGGCCGTCCAGCCCGGTGTCACCTACCGTTATCAGGTTTATGTCGAGTTCCAGGATGTGGACGGACACCCGGCCAGAACCGCTGGTTCGGGGATTGCGGTTACGGTGACGCCGCGCCCACGAGCCGTACGCGATCTGGCGGTCACCACTGTCGCCGGGCGTACCGTGCTGCGCTGGAGCGCCATGCCAGCCACTCATGTGCAGATCTACGCCGTGCCCGTACCCGTGTCGGACGCCGGGCCGCCGCATGCGGCTGGAGTCGAGGACACCGAGATCGACCTGGAGAAGATCGCCGAACGGGCCCGGCTGGTCGGGTCGAGCCGGAGCGGCCACCTGGTGGACCCACTGGCTGCCGGTGAGTTGGACTATCTTCCGGTAACTGTGTGTGATGGTCGGGCGGTGGTCGGCGCCGGTGTGCGGCATCTGGTGGTCGAAGGCATCCGGGATCTGCGCGCGGACGATCGCGGTGAGGAGATCGTGCTGTCCTTCCACATGCCGCCGGGGATCACGCAGGCGCGCGTCCTGTGGCGCCGCGACCAGCTCCCGACCGGGCCGGACGACCCGGACGCGTTCCGGGCAAAGGTCACCAATACCAGCCTGGAAATCAAGGGCGGCTGGCATCTGGCCGCGCCGCGGGACGGTTCGGCCTACTTCGTCGCCTGCTACCCGCTGGTGCGCACGGGTGGGTCGTTGCGCGCTGTCGGCCCGGGCACGGCGATGGTGGCCCGCTCGGCGGCATCGCCGGATGCGGACCATGACCTGGATGACCTGGATGACCTCGATGACCTGAATCAACCGGAACACCATGAGCACCACGATCGGGAACGGACGGTCACCTACACGCTGGCCCGGTCCGGCTGGCGTCGCCGTACGTTGCGCGTACACGTGCGTGCGGACGGGCCGTTGCCGGCGATGGTGCTTGTCGCGCGGCCGGGGACGACTCCGCCACAGGCGAGCGACGACGGACATCCGCTCGCACGAGTGTCGGCGTCGCCACCAACACCGCAGCGCACCCTCGAGGTTTCCCTCGAAGGTGCCGAGCTTCCCTGGGGGGTACGACTGTTCCCGGGTTCGCCGGCGAGCCCGGGTGCACCGGTTGGTGGGGTGCCCGGTGCGGTGATTGTCCGCCATCCACCGGATGATTCCCTCATAATCCGCTAACCCGACCGAAAGGCTCCTCGCGAGGATGGCGTCCATGTTCGGCCGCCGGCGCTCCTGCCGGGTCGCGCTCGGGTCGCGGGTGGTGGTCGCAGGCGTGCTGTTTCTCGGCGTCGCCCTCGCCGCCGGGCTCGTTGCGGTCGGATTGAACCTCCGTGGAAGCCGTCCGGCAGGGATGGCTCTGACCCTGGTCGACACCGACATCGTGCTGGTGCGTGGGCACGGTTTCCCGGCCGGTGCCGAGATCACCGTCGACCTTGTCGGGGGTGATCTCACTACCACGGCACCGGCCCGGGCGGACCCGGACGGGCGCTTTCTGCTTCGCTTCACCCTACCCATGGATTTTACCGGCACTGTGTCGGTGACGGCGAGATCGGGCGCTATCACGGCCCGCGGTTCGCTACCGGTCACCGTCTGGGATACCCGGGGAAAACTGTCGGGCCTGCCCTGGCTGTCCGGAGTACATCTGGCCAACGATCTGCCGCCCTATCTGGCCTTTGGCGCATGGCGGGGCCGACCGATCGACGTGGCCCTGGTTTTCACGATCCGCGACCAGGGCTGGGGTCCGATATCCGAGCCCAGCTGGCCGCTGGACGATTTCGCACCGTTCCCGGGAAAACTGGTCATCAGTCAGCCGCCGTTCCCGCAGGGGCAGGGCGGCAACGCCGAGTGTGCCCGTGGTGCCTATGACGAGCACTGGCGGAGGTTCGGCGCCTTTCTCGTGCACAAAAACCGGGCTGACTCCATCGTGCGGATCGGTTGGGAGTTCAACGGCACGTACATGTACTGGCATGCGGATGCGAGCGCGAGGAATTTCACGGAGTGTTTCCGCAGGATCGCCACGGCCATCCGCTCCACGGATCCGAAGGTCAAGATTGACTGGACGTTCAACGCCCACGATTCCCCGGTGCCGTCGAGCGGGAATCCATGGGATGCCTACCCCGGCGACGAATACGTCGACATCGTCGGCATCGATGCCTACGATCACTACCCGCCGTCGTTGAACGAGGCTAGGTGGACGCGGCAGTGCAACAGTGTCAACGGGCTCTGTCACCTCATTCGGTACGCCCGTGAGCACGGTCGGAAGGTCGGTGTGGGTGAGTGGGGTGTGACGTCTTGTGGTGGCGATGGCGGCGGAGATAATCCTTTCTATATCCGGAAGATGTATGACACGTTCGTCGCGAACGCCGACGCGATGGGTTACGAAAGTTACTTTCACGACTCGGCGCCGGACAATGTGTGTTCGACGATCATGAATGGGGGTCAGAACGCTCGGTCGGCCGCCGAGTACAAGCGGTTGTTCGGCGGGTCGTGACCGGCTCGGCCGGGCGGCGCGGTCGGCCGGCCGGGGTGACAGGCGGTTGTCCGCTGGATGACAGCGGTCGGGAAGTTGCCGGACCGCATTCCACGCCGCCGGTGGTCGATGTACCGTCTGGCAGGCCTGACGCCTAGCAATGAACGACGGATAGGCCAAAGGGCGTGCGATCATGGTTTTTCGCACGCCCGGAGGCCGCACGTAGCCGAGATAGGCCAAAGGGTGTGCGATCATGGTTTTTCTCGCACGCCCGGAGGCCCCAACTAGCACAGGGGGTTTGCTGGGTGCGTCACTTCGGTTTTCTGGACGCGGACCGGACGGACGCGCTGTTTCACCGTCCGCCCGAAGAGATCCTCCCGGACGGGGACCGTCGGCTTGTGGCGACGGCCCTGGGTGCCACCCTTTACGCCCCGGGTACGCGGCCGACGCTTGCCGCGGACGTGCGCCGTCAGGTCGCCGCCGGGGTGACGTCGATGGTGCTCTGTCTTGAGGACGCCATCGCTGACCACGAGGTTGCTGCGGCAGAGGCGAATGTGATTGCCACGCTTCGTGACCTGGGTGAGAGCCCACCGACTGCTGGCGGCGGACCCCCGTTGTTGTTCATCCGGGTCCGTGACACCGCCCAGATACCATTGCTGGCCGCACGGCTTGATTCCACCGCGGCGGAGATGTTCGCCGGCTTTGTCCTGCCGAAGTTCGGCCCCGGGAACGGAGCGCCGGCGTTGGCGGCTGTTCTGCGTGCCTCGGAGCGCCTGGGCCGGATTCTCTGGGCGATGCCTGTGCTGGAAAGCCCTGAGGTCATCTTCAGGGAGACCCGAGCCGGGGCGTTGTCGGGAGTCCGGGAGCTCGTCGACAAACATTCCGACGTTGTGCTGGCGGTCCGCCTGGGTGCTACTGATCTTTGTGGTTTGTTCGGGTTGCGACGGAACCGGGATCTGACGATCTATGACATCGCGGTGGTCCGCGACTGCATCGCCGACATCGTCAACGTGTGTGCCCGCGGCGGCGATCATGTGGTGAGCGGCCCGGTATGGGAATATTTCGCCCAGCCCGAGCGTCTGTTCGTCAGTTCCCTGCGGGTCACCCCGTTCCAGGAGGCTGATCTGATCGACGACAGCGAGGACGGTGCCCGGATGCGGTTACGTCTTGTCTCCGCCGATCTTGACCGGCTCATCCGCGAGGTGGTTCTCGACAAGGCGAACGGATTGCTGGGCAAGACGGTGATCCATCCCAGTCACGTTCCTGCTGTGCACGCTCTGCATGTTGCCAGCCATGAGGAGTATGTGGACGCCATGGCGATTCTCGCGGAGGATGCCGGCGGGGTACGGCCCAGTTGGTATGCGAACAAGATGAACGAGCTGGGACCGCACCGGACCTGGGCCGAAGCGGTACTGCGGCGGGCTCGGGCCTTCGGTGTCCTGCGGGAAGGCCACACATTCGTCGATGTTCTGGCCGCAACCGGGGCGTCATGAGGCCCGGATAACGTACGGCTCGTGCATGGATTGTGCCCGGGTGACAACGGCGGTGAAGGCGGAGGTCGTGTGAGCCTGGCGGGCTACAGCGGGCACTGTTCGGACGGCATGAACTGGTTGTGGGACGAACTGGGGCTTGACATCAGGATCAGATCCGACGTGGTGGGTAAGGGTCTGCACGGGTTGGTCGGGCTCGCGTTGCGGCGCAACCCGCTGCGGGCGCACCTGCTGGTCAGTCGGGTTCTCGGCAAACATCTCCCGGTGCGTCCGCGGGAATCGCTCGCGGCTGGTCGCCTACTGGCGGCACAGGCATGCGATGCTTTCCCCGGCGCAGGGGGCGAGCCGATGACGCCGGGGCCACTGGTGGTCGGATACTGCGAGACTGCCACGTCGCTGGGCCATACGGTGGCGGACGGTATTGCTGGGTGTGACTATCTGCATACGACCCGTCGAGTGGTCCCCGGTGTCACCCCCCTGCTTGACTTCGACGAGGCGCATTCCCACGCCACGTTCCACTGGCTCATGCCGACCGATCCCGAGTTGGTACGGGCACCGCGTCCGCTGATCCTGGTGGACGATGAGCTCTCGACCGGCCGGACCGCGCTGGGAACGATCAAGGCGTTGCACGCCTTCGCGGCGCGGCCGTCCTACACCGTGGCGACGCTCTTCGACGCCCGGCCAGCGGAGTCCCGCCGTGCGTTCAACGAGCTTGCGGACCGTCTCGGCGTTTCTGTGCGGGTGGTATCGCTGTTGGCCGGGGAGCTGGTGCTGCCGCCCGATGTGGCCGTGCGGGCGCAGCGGCTGCGGGCCCGCCACGGGGACGGCGGCCTCGGTGCTGATCCGCCGGACGTGCCCACCTGGCGTCATCCCGTCCGCTTCGTGCGGCCCGACTGGCCGGCCGAACTTCCCGACGGTGCGCGCCATGGCTGGTCGCAGGCGGACGGGGCCCTGCTCGACAGGGCCATCCCGTTGGTCGCCGGTGAGATTGCCACAGTGTTGACCAATGCGTCTGGACGCATTCTCCTGCTTGGTACTGAGGAGTTGATGTACACGCCGTTGCGGATCGGGGCTGCCCTCGACGAGATCGTGCCCGGTGACGTGGTTTTTCACTCGACGACCCGTTCGCCGGTCTACCCGATCGACGCCGAAGGCTATGCGATCCGCTGCGCGCTGACGTTCCCGGCGCCGGATGATCCCGCGCGGGTGAGCCATGTCTACAACGTCCGGCCGGGTTTGTACGACGACATCGTCGTCGTGGTCGACTCGGCCGCCAACGGTGGGGGCGCGGAAGCCGACGTGTCCGGGATGGTCGGGATGCTGCGTCGGTGCGCGCCGGTGACCGTGGTCACGATACCGACACGAGGCCCGGATGGGCGTCCGATGACCCGGCAGACCGGGCGGGTGGCAGGGGGAATGTGTTGAGCGACGGCACGGTGCTGGGAGCCATTCCGGGCACGGTAGGTTCGGGATCCTATGATCCCGCGGATGTGACCTTTTTGTTGAAGGATCTCAGCGACATCCCGCTGGAACGTCCTACCGAGGACCGCGAGGAGGACTTTTCCAAGGGACGCCACTACTCTGAGGACCTGCCCGTCGAATACGAGCCCTCGGATTCCTATCTTGCTCTTTTTGAAAGCGCGCTCATCCGTTCGGCGGAGCGGGTTGCCACCGCGGTCGGGGTAGCCACCGAGCTTGTGCTTGCGAGAAAGGAGAAGCCGGTCATCGTGTCGCTCGCGCGGGCCGGAACGCCCGCCGGCATCCTTATGCGGCGCTGGGCCCGGTGGAAGCACGGGCTCGAGCTGACGCACTACTCGGTCTCCATCATCAAGGACCGGGGGCTCGACGAGAACGCGTTGCGGTGGATTCTTGACCGCCATGACCGCCAGGCGCTCCAGTTCGTCGACGGCTGGACCGGCAAGGGCGCCATCCTGAAGGTTCTCCAGGCGGCGTCGGAGCAGCTCGGGGTGGACGGCTCCATGGCGGTGATCTCGGACCCGGGCCACTGCACGTCGCTCTACGGCACCAGGGATGACTTCCTCATCCCGCACAGCTGCCTGAACTCCACGGTCAGTGGGCTGGTGAGCAGAACCGTGCTGAATTCGACGCTGATCGGTCCGGCCGATTTTCACGGAGCAAAATACTATCGGCAGCTGGCTGACCGGGATTATTCCCGCCGGTATGTCGACACCGTCGTGAACGCCTTTCCCGCCGCATCGGCAGCGGTCTCGCGCGGTCTGGGCCAGGCGGAGGACCGAACTCCGACCTGGGCCGGCTGGCGCGCTGTCGAAATGTTGGCGAAGGACTACGGCATCGCGAATATCGGCCTTGTCAAGCCCGGGGTCGGCGAGACTACCAGGGTTCTGTTGCGACGAGTGCCCTGGAAGGTTGTCGTCGCGCCCGACCGGTTGGCGGAGCTGGCTCATGTCCTGTCGCTCTGCGCAGCCAAAGGAGTGGAGGTGGAGGAAAGAGCCGATCTGCCGTATTCCTGCGTCGGGATCATCAGGCCGATCGAGGGCAGGCCTGATCGGGCGCTGTTCAATGCACCGTCCTGACATTTAGAGCGACCGACAATAGGGGACGCGGCGTCGCGGGGCTCGGGCACGCACCCCAGCCCCGCTCCTTGATCCACGCCCCTACTGTCGGGCGCTCTTAGCGGGCGTTGAACAGTCGGCACGTTCCAGCTCGTCCAGCATTTTCATGATCATATTCCTTTGTCTGATCGGACCGCGGCTCCGGGTCACAGCGCGCAGTTCTGCGACGGTGGTCAGGCGTTGGTACACGGCGGCTGCGAGGACGGCGTGGGAATTCTGCGGCCCCGTCGCCCAGTTGGCCATGTCGACAACGGAACGAGCCAGCCGGGTTCGTGGCGGATACAGCGCCGGACACAGGTCCATGGGGCCGAGCCGTGCGCTGTGGTGGATGACAACGCCGGGGCGCGGGCTCGGCCGCCGCTGTGGCGGTACCAGGACGGTGACGTTCTCCTCGGCAAACCCGTGCAGACCGCCGAGAGCCGCCGCGCACGCACCGCCGAGAACAGCCCCGGGGCCGATGGACTCGACCACGCACCACAACAGCTGCATACGGGTGAGCGGCTCGGGCCGGGTTAGGAGGACCCCGGGCATGGGCAGCTGCCATTGTCCGGCTTTGACCCGCCATCGAATTGTCGACCGGCTTGTGCCAGCCGCCCTGGCAGTGCGGGTCGCGATAACGCCGCACTGGTTGTCGGCTGTCTTCTGCCAGGAGTGCTGGCCGGGGCCCGGGGCCATGCACACAAGCCTCGCCGATCCGCGAGTCGAACGGAACACCGTCTGCCGGGCTGTGGAAAAGCCGCGGGCGGAGCCCCCGACTGTGGACGAACGGTCCACCCGCCGGGCCTGTCACAATCGTTTCTCACCCTCGGTTCTCACAACCGGTTCTCACAACCGGTTCTCACACTCGCGGGCGCTGGCGGTGCAGTCATCCTCCAGATCCATCTTGTCATCGTGACGGGTGGTCGCCGTGTGCGTACGGTGGCTTCTCGTAATGGTGTGGATCGTTCGGGTATCCGCGTCGTACAGTCTGGCCATCGACACACGACCTCCGCCGCTGTCGGCGGCCGTGACTCCTCCGCCGCCGTCGCGTTGGCTGGTCGCCTGCGATCTTGATCAGACGTTGATCTACAGTCGGAGTTCCTTCCGGCTCGCTGCAGGCAGCGGCGAACCCGCGCTGGTGACTGTTGAGCGGATTGACGGCCAGCCGGCCGCCTTCTGTACCGCGCGGGCCGCCGAACTGATCGCGCGGCTGGATGCCGTGGCCACCCTCGTCCCGGTCACCACGCGGACGCGAGCCCAGTACGCGCGAGTGGATCTCGGTGTGCGTCCCAGGTTCGCGATCACGACGAACGGCGGCCACCTACTGGTGGACGGCCGTCCGGATGAGGACTGGGCGGCCCGGGTCCGCGCCCGGATCGAGGCAGCGGCGGGTCCGCTCACCGGCGTCCGGGCCGTGGCTGAGCGTCTCGCCGCCGACGGCTGGGTCAGGGTCACCCGGGTTGCAGACGACCTGTTCGTGTATCTCGTCGCCTATGAGCGTGCCGGGGTCCCCGATCTCCGCGAGGTCGCTGCCGACCTTGCCGCCGACGGATGGATCCTGTCCATCCAGGGACGCAAGGTCTACCTCGTGCCGGCCGTTCTGACCAAGGAGGCGGCGCTCGCCGAAGTGGTGCGCCGGGTCGGGGACGTCGGCCTGGCCGCGGCGGGTGATTCGCTGCTCGACCGCGGAATGCTCACCGGCGCGGACGTCGCTGTCCGTCCCGCCCATGGTGAGCTGCACGACAGCGGCTGGAGCGCCGCGAATCTGCGGATCACCGCCGCGGCCGGACTGCTGGGCGGGCAGGAGCTGCTGGAGATTCTCGCCGCGCAGCTCCCCGTGGGTTGACCGGCGCGCGCGCCGCATTTCTGCTTACCGCTGCTGCTTACCACTCGGCCGGCTACGTCTCCGTCGCCCTGCGCCGCATCGCCCCCGTACTGCGTTCCGTAGTGGTTATGTCGCGTGTCGTGGCCATCGCGGTTGGCCGGGTTCAGGTACAGTACGGTACTGTATTGAAAATGATCGGACGTCGAGAGGGGTTGGGGATTGAGATGATCTCTCTGCCGCCGTGTGGCCGATCCCCGGGTCGACCCCGGGATGATGCCCGCGAGCAGGCCATTCTTGATGCCGCACTCGAGCTGCTGGTCGAGGTCGGTTACGAGCGGATGAGCATGGTCGCCGTTGCAGCCCGGGCGCGGGCGAGCAAGGCGACGATCTACCGGCGGTGGGCCAACAAGGACGAACTCGTCATCGAGGCCGTGCGCCGACGGAGCGGTGGCGCCGACATCGTCCCCGCGGACACCGGCAGTCTGCGCGGTGACCTCGTGGATGCCGTCTGCAAGATAGTGGACCATGTGTCCCGGGAGGATGCCGCGCTGATCGCCGGGGTGTTGCTGGCCATGCGGGGGTCACCCGACCTCGCGGCGGCGCTGCGGGTCCCGATGCTTGAAGAAAAGCGCTGGATCGGCGATCTCATCGTGCAGCGCGCGATGGACAGGGACGAACTGCGTTCGTCCGCGGCTGCCGACGTCTTTCACGAGCTGATGCCCGCACTGCTCTTCTCTCGGCTGCTCATCACCGGCGAATCGCTTGACAGCGCATTCATCGAACATATGATCGACGACGTGCTGCTGCCGCTCATGACCTCGGTACGCGCCGAGGGCGACTGAAGCTGGATTTTCTGACACCGGATTCCCTGACACCGTGTCCGGCCGCGCGTCCACCGGCGCCCGAATTATTCCGTCATCTTCGGATTGGCTGGTCAAGGAGCATCAGTGACTACGACTGTTGAACGCCCACCTGGAAGCATCGGAGCGGAGGCCGGGGGCAGCGTCGACTCCCGGCGATGGCTTGCGCTCGCAATTATTGCCGTGGCTCAGCTGATGATAGTGCTCGATGCGTCCATCGTGAACATCGCCATGCCCAAGGCCCAGACCGATCTGCACATTTCCGTGGCTGATCGGCAGTGGATCGTCACCGCGTACACCTTGGCATTCGGTGGCCTGCTGCTTCTCGGCGGCCGGATCGCCGACTTCATCGGGCGAAAGCGCGCCTTTGTCGGTGGTCTGCTTGGTTTCGCCACGGCATCGGCGATCGGCGGCCTCGCTCCGGACGCCTCGTTCCTGTTCGCCGCCCGTGCGCTGCAGGGAGCATTCGCCGCGGTTCTCGCGCCGGCAGCGCTCTCCCTCATCACGGTCACGTTCACCGAGACCAGAGAACGTGCCCGCGCCTTCGGTGTTTATGGCGCGATCGCCGGTGGCGGCGCCGCGCTCGGGCTCATCCTCGGCGGCGTGCTGACCGAGTACACCTCCTGGCGCTGGTGCCTGCTGGTCAACGTCCCGATCGCGCTGCTCACAGCCGCCGCCGCACTGCCGATCGTGCGGGAGAGCCGGGCCGAGGGGAAAGCGCGCTACGACATTCCCGGGACGCTGACCGTCACCGCCGGGCTGGTCAGCCTGGTCTACGGTTTCACCAAGGCGGCTGAGGACGGCTGGAGCTCGGCGGTCACGCTCGGGTTCCTCGCGGCGGCAGGAGCGTTGCTGGTCGGGTTCGTCATCGTCGAGGCACGTAGCGCCGCGCCGCTTCTTCCGCTACGGGTCGTCTGGGAACGCAACCGCGGCGCATCCTTCCTGTCGTCCCTGCTCATCGGTGGCGGCCTGTTCGCCATGTTCCTTTTTCTCACCTTTTACTTCCAGGTGAGTCTCGGATACAGCGCGCTGCGGACCGGATTCGCCTTCCTGCCGTTCAGCGCTGGGATCATCGTGTCAGCCGGGCTCGCCAGCCAGCTCATGCCGCGTACCGGGCCCAAGGTCCCGATGGTCGTCGGAACCGTGCTCACGGTGGTCGGTCTGTTCACGTTGACCCAGATCGGTCTCGACACCAGCTATGTCAGCCACGTCCTGCCCGGTGAGCTGCTCATGAGCATCGGCCTTGGCCTGATATTCGTACCGATGTCGAGTCTTGCGCTCATCGGTGTCGAGCCCCATGACGCCGGTGTGGCCAGTGCCCTGGTCAACGCCACCCAACAGGTCGGTGGTTCGCTGGGAACGGCACTGCTCAACACGGTGTTCGCCACCGCGGTGACGAACTATGTCATCGACCACGGCGCCAGCCCGCAGAGCACGGCCCAGGCGCAGATCTCCGGTTACACGACGGCGTTCGTCTGGGGCGCGGTGCTGATTCTGCTCGCGTTGGCGACCATCGTCGTCCTCGTCCGGGCCGGAAAGGACGAGGTGCCGGCGCAGGCGGGTGCCGTACACGCTGGGTAGCGTGCCCGGTGGCGTGCCCGGTGGCGTGCCCGGTGGCGTGCCCGGATCGGGCAGGGCCGGGCCCGCCACCGTGGCGGGATCCTGTGGGTTGTCGGCACTTCGTGGTACACCCGGATGCGGATGACATGGCAGCCGGACGCAGGAGGACCCATGACCAGCACCGCGGACGGCACCGGTATCGCCGGCACCGACCAGACCGAGACCAGCGTCGCAGGCAGGGGTCTGGAACATGAGCTGGAGCGGATGCTGTCGGTCGACCGGTTCGATCCGCCGGCCGATTTCATCCCCCGGCAGGCTTATGCGGCCGATGTCGACTCGGCCGCCGCCGACCCGGTGGCTTTCTGGGCGGACAAGGCCCGGACCCTGCTGGCATGGGACGTCCCGTTCACGACCGTGCTCGATGATGAGAACCCGCCTTTTTACCGCTGGTTCGCCGACGGCCGTCTCAACGTCTCGGCGAACTGCCTGGATCGGCACGTGGCAGCCGGCCGCGGTGAGAAGGTCGCCTTCCACTGGGTCGGTGAGGAGGGCGAACGACGGGCGCTGACCTACACCGACCTGCTGGCCGCGACCCAGCGGCTGGCCAATGGGCTCAAGAGCCTCGGGGTCGACCGGGGCGACGTTGTCGGGATCTTTCTGCCGATGATTCCCGAAGTCGTGGTGGCGATGCTCGCCTGCGCCCGGATCGGCGCCGTCCACAACGTCGTCTTCGGCGGGTTCGCCCCGTCCGCGGTCCGTGAGCGGATGGAGGTCTCCGCGGCCAAACTGTTGATCACTGTGGACGGCGCCCGCCGCAAGGGTCGGACGGCCCCGGTCAAGGAGGCGGTGGACGCCGAACTCGGCGAGGTGAAAACCCTTGAGCACATCGTCGTGGTCCGTTCGACCGGCATACCCGCCCCGATGCTCGCCGGCCGGGACGTCTGGTACGACGAGCTGTGCGAGCGGGTCGACCCGGTGTGCCCGGCCGAGCCGATGGATGCCGAACATCCGCTGTTCATTCTCTACAGCTCCGGCTCCACGGCCAAGCCCAAGGGCATCCTGCACACCACCGGGGGATACCTGACCGGGGCGACCTACACCCACCGGCTCGTCTTCGACCTTGACCAGGCCTCGGACGTCTACTGGTGCTCGGCCGACGTCGGCTGGATCACCGGGCATTCCTACATCGTCTACGGGCCGCTGTCCAACGGCGCGACCAGCGTGATGTTCGAAGGCGCTCCCGATTATCCCGACCGGGACATCTGGTGGAAGATCATCGATGAGTTCAAGGTCACGATTTTCTACACTGCTCCGACGGCGATCCGGACGTGCATCAAGTGGGGCCCGCAGTACCCGGGCAGGCACGACCTGTCCTCCCTGCGACTGCTGGGCACCGTGGGCGAGCCGATCAATCCGAAGGCGTGGCTGTGGTACCACAAGGTGATCGGCGGTGGGCGTTGCCCCATCGTCGACACCTGGTGGCAGACCGAGACCGGTGCGATCATGATCTCTCCGGTGCCGGGTGTGACGTCGACCAAGCCTGGTTCGGCCACGACCGCGTTGCCCGGGATCTCACCGGCACTGCTGTCCGAGGATGGCGCGCCGATCACCGAGGGCACCGGCATCCTAGTGATCACCAAGCCGTGGCCGTCGATGCTTCGGACGCTCTATCGGGACGACGAACGGTTCGTGCAGACCTATTTTTCCCGATTCGGTCGGAGCGTGTATGTCGTCGGTGACGCGGCCCGGCGCGATGCCGACGGCTATTTCTGGATCATCGGCCGGATCGACGATGTGATCAATGTGTCGGGCCACCGCCTGTCGACGGCCGAGGTCGAGTCGGCGATCGTCGCCCACGAGGCGGTGGCGGAGGCTGCCGTCGTCGCCCGGTCCGACGACCAGACCGGCCAGGCCATTGTTGCTTTTGTCACATTGGTTGGGGATCGTGTCGGCGACGATGCGATGGTAAAGGAGATCCGCGACCATGTGGCCGCGCGAATAGGGAAGCTGGCCCGTCCCAAGCAGGTGATCTGGGCCGACGACCTCCCGAAGACACGCTCAGGGAAGATCATGCGACGGCTGTTGCGTGACATCGCCGAGGGGCGCGAGCTCGGCGACGTCACGACTCTGCGCGATCCGATGGTAATGGGGGCTTTGTCCGCGAAAGTCGCCGCAGCCGGCCCGGACGAGTGAGCAGGGGGTTCGGGGCGTCGGGTGGCCGAGGGCCCGGCTGCATCCTGGCCTGCCGACACCCGGGTGGATTCCGGCGCTCGGCGGTGTCTAGGCTCACAACTTCGTGAGAGCCCTTCGACGCTTCACCGTCCGTGCACAGCTCCCCGAGCAACTCCTCCCGCTCGGCGAGCTTGTGCTGAACCTCCGCTGGTCATGGCACCCGGAGACACTCGATCTTTTTGAGTCCGTTGATCCCGAACTGTGGCGCTCCTGCAAAGGGGATCCGGTTCGCTTGCTCGGCGAGGTCGACCACGAGCGCCTTGAGACCCTGGCAGCTGATCGCCGCTTCATCCGCCGCCTGCACGACGCCGCCGATGATCTGCAGGAATACCTGACCGCTCCACGCTGGTACCAGGCGCTGCCCGATGCCCCGAGGGCGATCGCCTACTTTTCCCCGGAGTTCGGCATCACCGAGGTGCTGCCCCAGTACTCCGGCGGCCTGGGGATTCTCGCCGGCGACCATCTCAAGACCGCCAGCGATCTCGGGGTGCCGATCGTCGGGGTGGGTCTTCTCTACCGGGCTGGCTATTTCGTGCAGTCGCTGTCCCGGGACGGCTGGCAGCAGGAGCGGTATCCCGGCATCGACCCCCACGGCCTGCCGCTGACCCAGCTCATCGATGCCTCGGGCGCTCCGGTCAAAATCGCGATCGGGCTTCCCGAAGGCCGCACCCTGCACGCGCAGATCTGGAAGGCGCAGGTCGGGCGGGTGCCGCTGCTCCTGCTCGACTCCGACGTCGAGGACAACCAGCCGGCCGAGCGGGGTGTCACCGACCGGCTCTACGGCGGTGGCACCGACCATCGCCTGCTCCAGGAGATGCTGCTGGGAATCGGCGGGGTTCGGGCGTTGCGGGCCTACTCGGCGGTTTCCGGTGCCCCGACTCCGGAGGTTTTTCACACCAACGAGGGCCACGCGGGTTTCCTCGGCCTGGAGCGCATCCGCGAGCTGACCGAGACCGGCCTGAGCTTCGACGAGGCGTTGGAGGCGGCCCGCGCCGGCACGCTGTTCACGACCCACACTCCGGTGCCCGCGGGAATCGACCGGTTTCCCAGGGACCTGGTGGCCCGTCACTTCGGCGGGGACAACGCCTGGCCGGGCGTGCCCGTCGACCGCGTGCTGGATCTCGGCGCGGAGTCAGACCCGAACATGTTCAACATGGCCCACATGGGCCTGCGGCTGGCTCAGCGCTCCAACGGGGTCAGCAGGCTCCACGGAATCGTCAGTCGCGAGATGTTCTCGGGCCTGTGGCCCGGGTTCGACCCGGCCGAGGTCGCCATCGGTTCGGTCACCAATGGCGTCCATGCCGCCACCTGGGTATCGCGCAGCGTGATCGAACTTGCTGACCGGGAGCTCGGTCCATCTCCCCTCGAGGATGGCGGCGAGGGTTTCGCAAAGATCGCCCAGGTGTCGGACGACGCGGTCTGGTCGATGCGTCGAGAACTGCGTGAACGCCTGGTGACCGAGGTTCGGCGGCGGCTGCGCACGTCGTGGCTGCAGCGTGGCGCCACACCCAGCGAGCTCGACTGGATCGACGGCGTGTTCGACCCGGCCATCCTGACGATCGGGTTCGCCCGTCGGGTCCCCTCCTACAAGCGTCTCACTCTGATGCTGCGGGACCGGGAACGGCTCACCCGGCTGCTGCGCCACCCGCAGCGCCCGATCCAGATGGTCATCGCCGGCAAGGCGCACCCGGCCGACGACGGCGGCAAGCAGCTCGTCCAGCAGATCGTGCAGTTCGCGGACTCCTCCGAGGTCCGTCATCGCATCGTGTTCCTGCCGGACTACGACATCGGGATGGCGCGTTTCCTCTACTCCGGTGCGGACGTGTGGTTGAACAACCCGCTGCGCCCGTTGGAGGCGTGCGGAACGTCGGGCATGAAGGCCGCGCTCAACGGTTGCCTCAACCTGTCCATCCGGGACGGTTGGTGGGACGAGATGTTCGATGGGCAGAACGGCTGGGCGATCCCCACCGCGGACGGTGTCGAGGACCCCGACCGGCGTGACGACCTCGAGTCGGTCGCCCTGTACGAGCTCCTGGAGAACACGGTCACCGCACGGTTCTACGACGTCGCCGGCGCGGGCGCGCCTCCTCGCCAGTGGACCTCGATGGTCAAGCACACCCTGTCCACGCTCGGCCCGCAGGTGCTCGCCACCCGGATGGTGCGGGAATACGTCGAGCGGTACTACCTGCCCGCCGCGGCCTCTGCGCGGGTGGCCGCGGCCGACGGGCTGCTCGGGGCACGCGAGCTCGCGGGCTGGAAGGCACGGATCCGCCAGGCATGGCCAGCCGTGCGGGTCGTCAACGTCGACTCGGCCGGGCTCGGTGACACCCCCCAGGTCGGGCAGTCGTTGGTGGTCCGGGCAACTGTCGAGCTCGGTGGCCTGGATCTTGGGGACGTAGAGGTTCAGGCGTCCTATGGTCGCATCGACGAGGCCGACCGGTTGCTCGACTCAGCCACCGTCGCGCTGGCCCACACCGGCGCCGGCGAGGGCGGCGGGCTGCGCTTCGAAGGCACCATCCCGTTGCGGCGGACGGGGGCCTTCGGCTACACCGTCCGGGTGCTTCCGCGACATCCGCAGCTCGCTTCGCCAGCGGAACTCGGGCTCGTGGCGAATCCCGACTGACCGGATCCCACCTGCTCCTGCGCGCCACCGGGTGGGGGGCCCGGTCGTACCCCGGCAGCCCCCCACCCGGTTATCCGGTGGCGCGCAGGAGCAGGACCGCGCGTCCGGTGACGTGGAGCTCCTGATCGGCGTCCAGGTGCCGGGCAGATCCGTCGAGGGTGCCGGGGAAGCCGGCGAGGTCCTCGGCGGAGGTGTCCAGCAGCAGCTCGTAGGCGTTGGCCCACGGCTCACCCGGCAGGACGACGGCCACCTCACCAGGGTCGGGATGCAGGACGAGCAGGAAGCTGTCGCCGGTAACGGTGGCGCCGTCCGGCGTGCGCCAGGGCAGCGTCCGTCCGGACAGATGGGCCACGACCGTGTGGACCAGCGGTGAGTTCCAGTCGGCGTCCGGCATGATTGTTCCGTCGGCGCGAAACCAGGTGATGTCCGCGAGCGACCCGATGCTGGACGGGCCGCCGCGGAAGAACGCCTGGCGGCGCAGTGTCTGCGACGCCCGCCGCAGCGCCACCAGGCCGCTGACGAGCCCGAGCAGCATCGGATCGTCTCCGGCGGGGTCGGTCGGGGATGACGGGCCGCCGCCGGCCGGCCCGTCCACCGGTCCGTCCACCGGCCCGTCTGTCGGTGCGCCGGTGGGCCAGCGGAGCCAGGAGATCGCGTTGTCCTGGCAGTAGGCATTGTTGTTGCCGTTCTGCGAACGGCCGAACTCGTCCCCGGCGAGCAGCATGGGTACGCCCGCCGACAGCAGCAGCGTCGCGAGTAGCGCGCGGCGGGTGTGGCGCCGGCAGGCCAGCACGTCCGGATCATCGGTCGGGCCCTCCACGCCGCAGTTCGTCGAGTGGTTGAAGCCGTCGCCGTCGCGGTTTCCCTCACCGTTGGCCTCATTGTGTTTCTCGGCGTGGGAGACGAGATCGGCCAGGGTGAAGCCGTCGTGTGCGGTCACGAAGTTGACCGAAGCCCACGGCCGCCGGCCCGAGTGCTGGTACAGGTCGCTCGATCCGGTGATCCGGTAACCCAGCTCGGCCACACCGGACGCGCGCTGGGTCCAGGCGGCACGGACGGTGTCGCGGTAGTGGCCGTTCCATTCCACCCATGGTGCGGGGAAGGCGCCGACCTGGTAGCCGCCCCAGCCGACGTCCCATGGCTCGGCGATGAGCTTCACACCTGACAGCAGCGGGTCGGCGTGGATGGCGGTCAGCAGCGGCGCGGCCGGGTCGAATCCGTCGGGGTTGCGGGCGAGCGCGGTTGCCAGGTCGAACCGGTACCCGTCCACACCCATCTCGGTGACCCAGTAGCGCAACGAGTCCATGATCAATTTGATCACGTGCGGGGATGAGGTGTTCAGGGTGTTGCCGCATCCGGTCACATCCCGGTACCGGCGTGGATCACTCGGCTCCACCCGGTAGTACGTGGTGTTGTCCAGCCCGCGCAGCGACAGTGTCGGCCCGCGTTCGCTGCCTTCGGCGGTGTGGTTGAAGACCACATCCAGGATGACCTCGATACCGGCCGCGTGCAGGTCATGGACCATGGCCCGGAACTCGGCCACCGGATTGTCCGTGGCCGCGTAGCCCGGATGCGGGGCGAAGAAGCCCAGGGTGTTGTAGCCCCAGTAGTTGACCAGGCCCCGCTGCGACAGCGCCGGTTCGGAGAGGTTCGCGTGGACGGGCAGCAGCTCGACGGCGGTGACACCGAGGGTACGCAGGTGGTCGATGACCGCCGGGTGTGCCAGCCCCGCGTAGGTGCCCCGCTGGCCGGTCGGGACATCGGGGTGCCCGTGGGTGAACCCCTTCACGTGCAGCTCGTAGAGGACCGTGTCGGGCCAGGGTGTGCCCGGCCGGTTGGCGGCCGGGTCGGGGATCGGGTCGGTACTGTACGGCCGGGGGTCGACGACCACGCATCGCGGGACGAAGGCCGCGGAGTCGCGCCCGTCCGAGCCGTCCGAGTACGGGTCGGTCTCGTCGAAACCCGAGATCGCCGGATGCAGGACAAGACCGCCGGTCAGCATGCGGGCGTATGGATCGACGAGAAGCTTCGCCGGGTTGTAGCGCAGGCCACGGTCGGGGGCGTACGGCCCGTGTGCGCGCAGACCGTAGCGCTGGCCCGGCCCGACACCGGGCAGGTAGCCGTGCCATACCCCGCCGTCACGTTCAGGTAGCCGGTAGCGATTCTCGATGCCCTGACCGTCGAACAGGCAGATCTCAACCGCGGCGGCATTGGGGGCTGCCACCGCAACGTTGACACCGGATCCGTCCCAGTGCACGCCGAGCGGGTCGGACGACCCGGGTAGGGCGCGGTGGGACAGATCCACGATGCCTCGGACCGGGGACAGCGTCGTCACGTCCGTCACGGTAGCTGTCGAATGATGCAGGCGCTCGCGGTAGGAGATCACCTCACGTGGCGATCAGAGGCCGGGGTCGATGTCGGACTGTGATCATGACGTATCCGTGAAGATCAGGCGGTTACGGCCTAAGGTGCGTCAGGGGTCCGGAAAGCGCGGCACCGATCCCCGGTACTGATCCGAAGTAGTAGTCCGCAGGAGCGATTCGCGGTAGTGATCCGCGGTGGTGAGCTGAGGAGGTCGGCCGGTGGCGGTCGTGCACTTTGAGGTCGACAACGCAATAGGCACGATCAGGTTGGACCGGCCTGCGATGAACGCGATTGACAGCCAGCTCACCGGCGAGCTGAGGGTGGCAGCGGCGCAGGCGGCGGCCCGTTCCGACGTTCGGGCCGTCGTGCTCTACGGCGGTCCCAAGGTGTTCGCGGCCGGAGCCGACATCAAGGAAATGACCCCGATGGGCTACGCCG